>CAJOOE010000238.1 GCA_905236145.1 uncultured Selenomonadaceae bacterium | reverse complement strand
TTTCTCTGCGTCCAGGATTGAGCGAAGGTCAAAGGTTTTTCGTCGTAAACAATCGCGTCGTGAGCCCAAGTCGTTTTTATTCCTTCGGCAAGTGATTTCATTGTAAATTCCATATCTTCGGTTAAACAAGTAGCACGCCAGCCGTATTTTTTCAAAACGTCGATTGTAATGCACATACCCGTCCCGCCCAGAACTGCGGAAAGTCCGATATTTGTTTTCGCAAGGTGCGAGACGTAATCTATGACCCAAAAAGCTATGGCAAAAGTTCCGGAAACCCAAGTATCATAAGGATTTTTCGCGTCCAAAAATCCCTGAATGATCGTATCGCCTTTTAAAAGTCGATTGTTCATTTCAGACAAAAATTTCGGGTGGACAAGGTTATCTGCGTCGAAAATGGCAACGGCATCGTAAACCTTGCCTTCTTTCTCCATTTCAAAAAGTCGCTCGAACATCCATTCCAGAGCAAATCCCTTGCTCTTTTTTGTTTCGTCCGTTCGCGGGCAGACGATCGCACCGGCTTTTTCGGCAACTTCTCCGGTATCGTCGCTGCAATTATCCGCAATTACATAAATATCATAAAGTTCTTTCGGATAATCCAAAGACTTCAAATTTTCGATAAGCTGACCGATAACCGCACTTTCATTGTGAGCCGCAACTATTACCGCAAATTTTTTTTCCGGCACGGTAAATTTTTTTTCTCCCCGTCGCCACATTCCGCAAAATCCGATTACAAAAAGGTACATGGTGAACAGAAACAAAATTATTTGCAACGGAACCATAAATATATCGAAAGGGTAATTAAACATTCACTTTGCACCTCATATATTGTACTTTAATCCTGTTCTCCCGTCATCAGAGAGAGCAACGAGTTTATTATTCCGAAAATCGCGTAGGTTGAAAAAATCGCCGTCAAAACTCCGGCAACCGGCATTGACCGGGTAAAGAAAACTATTGCCGCGAAAATCACCGCCGCCGCAATTTTTGACGCAAGATAAATTTTTTCGCCGTCGCCTTTGAAATCCGGATAATGCACATGGCTGACCATCAAATAAGCAACCACAATCATGGTTATCGGGTAGACGTTGCCGAAATTTTCCGGCTGTATTCCCAGCCCGGAAAATAAAAATGTCGTCGTCGCGACAATACAGCCGCCCGCCGGAATCGCCAGCCCCATAAAATATCCGTGAACCACGCTTGTACTTACATTGAACCTTGCAAGCCGCCACATTCCGCAGAGAGCGAAAATTATCGCCGCCGCCTTGCCGAAAGTCCCGAAATCGTGCAGGCAGAAAGAATAAGCCAAGAACGCCGGAGCAATTCCGAAAGACCCCAAGTCGCAGAGAGAATCCATTTCCTTGCCGAACTCCGACGCAACGCCCAACGCCCTCGCAACTCGCCCGTCAAGCCCGTCCGCAACCAACGCCAGCAATATAAAAATCGATCCAAAAAAATAATCGCCCTCGTAAGTCGAAAGGATCGAACACATTCCGAAAAATAAATTTGCCGCCGTGCAAATATTCGGCAACGCTCTCCTCATCTTCGCAACCTCTCAATCTTTTATTTTCCCGACAATCGTTTCACCGCCGCGAACTTTTTCGCCTTTATTGACCAAAACTTCAACATTTTCCGGTACAACAAGCTCCGTGCAGGAACCGAAACGAATCATTCCGTAAAGTTCGCCTTTTTCAAGTTCGTCGTCAAGAGTGACCCGGCTGACTATTCGCCTTGCCAAAATTCCGGCAATTTGAGTTACGGTTACGCGAAGTTTGTCGTTTTCTATTCCGATTAAATGCCGCTCGTTTTCAAAGCCGACGGAATCTTTGTAAGCCGGGCGAAATCTTCCGCAAACATATTTTTGCAATTTGATTTCTCCGGCTATCGGACTTCGATTGACGTGGACATCAAAGACCGACAAAAAAATTATAATTTTCTTGCAGCGACCTTTTATAAAGTCGTCGTCCTCCAATTCCACCACGTCCTGCACGGTCCCGTCAGCCGGCGAAACAATCAAATTTTCGTCCTGCGGGATCGTTCTGTCCGGGTTTCTGAAGAAGTACGCGAAATAACAGGTCAGCACCGCCGGAAAAATTGCCGCATAAGGATTGACGGCAAGTCCCAGAAATACGGAAACAAGTATTCCGCCGATTATGAAATTATAACCTTCTTTGACTACTTTCACCGCCCGACCTCCTTTTCGGCAACATTTAAAAAAACGCAGTTATTATAAACATTGTCCGGCAAAAATTCAATCCTTTTTCTTTGACTTGTGGACTTTAATGACAAATTTCGGCAAGGCGACCAATCTTCCGGCTCGTTTCGGCTGGAGCATTGCCCGGAAAAGCCATTCCAATTTTGCCCGCTGCATCCACCTCGGAGCACGTTTCATCACGCCCGCCATTACGTCCAAAGTCCCGCCGACTCCGATATTTACCGGCACATTCAATTCGTCCATATATTTTGCCAGCCATTTTTCCTGCTTCGGTACGCCGAGTGCGGCGAATAAAATATCCGGTTTTGCCGTCTTGATTTTTTCGACGATTTCCGGCTCGTCCTCCGGTGAAAAAAATCCGTCGCGTGTTCCGACAATTTCAATTCCCGGATAAAGTTCTTCAGCCTTCGCCTTTGCTTTTTCGGCAACGCCCGGAGCGGAGCCGAACATAAAAATTCGCCAAGACTTTTGCGGTGCAAGTTTCATAAGTTCTTGAGCCAAATCGTAACCGGCGACTCTTTCCGGCATTTCGTGACCCAGATGCCTTGCCGCCCAGACCGTCCCCGCTCCGTCCGGCACTACCAACGCCGCCGAATTTAAAATATCTTTCAATTCTTCGTCGTGAGTGGCTCGCATAAGCATTTCGGCGTTTGCGGTTGCCACAAGTGAAGGTTTTTTCGCCGCGATTAAATCGTCGGTAAATTGTACCGCCTCTTTCATTGTCAGCGAATCTACTTTCACGCCCAAAATTTCAACTTTGTCATTCATAAAATGTTATCCTTCTTCAGTGCGTAAGTGTACCGGGAAAATGCCGGTTCCCCCGATCTCCTAATTCCTTCCCTTTGAAATCCCGCCGCCGGGAGCCGGAGCATCACTTTCCGGCACGGAATTGGGAGCGGCTTGAGGTTCGGAAGCCGGTTCCGGTTGCGATTGTTGCGGCGGCGGATTGTAAGTTCTTGCCGGCGGTTGTTCGGAGGAAGTTTGACTGCGACGACCGGAAGAATTATTTCTGCGTTGTTGTTGCTGAACATTTTGATTTTGATTTTGATTCGGAGCGGAATTGTTTTGTTGAGTATTTTGATCCGGTTGATTATTCTCCGCCGGCTTTGCGTTTGTCTGATTTGTGTCTTTATTGTCTTTCAAAGTCGTGATGACTTTTGAACTGCGATAACGAACGACCGCCGGATCGAAATCGTGAACGGGAACATTCGCCAAAGCCCTCTGCATAAAAACGCTCCAAATTGTCGCGGGAG
>CAJOOE010000237.1 GCA_905236145.1 uncultured Selenomonadaceae bacterium | reverse complement strand
TTGACTGCGGTATCGGGAGCGGCATTTTTTTCATCGGATTTATGTGGAGGCAAGCCGGTATTTTCCGCACTTTTAAACCGGAAAAATTTTTCGACGAGCCGGGAAAATTGAAGGCAAAAAAATTTTTTCGTCGTATTCGGACAAGCGGCAGGATTTAATGAAAATCTGTTTAAAAGGCAACGAGTATTTTAATTCTGAAAAGAAAAAATTCGATTATACTATCGGAACGGAATTTGTAAAAAAATTTTTTCGGTCACTGAGGAGGTTTTAATTTTGAAAGAGCATTTTTTTAAATTGATAAGGAATTTGACTTTTGCCGGACTTATTTTTGCCGGAATTTTCAATATCGCGGAGGCAAAGACAGTCACGGTCGAAGGAGTGGGACCGGACAGGGAAAGTGCTTTGAGAGATGCCCGCCGCGTTGCCGTCGAACAGGTCGTCGGGACTTTCGTCGATTCACGGACTCTGACAAAAAATTTTATGATCGAATTGGACAACGTTTATACAAAAAGTTCCGGTTTTGTCGGGAAAATTGATGTTTTGAGTGAAGGTGCGGCGAACGGTCTTTACAGAGTTCGTGCCGCGATAGACGTGGATCAAAATCCCAATCCGGAAATTCTTCAAAAGGTGCAGGCGGTCATGGCTTTGAACGATCCGCGAATCGCCGTTGTCGTCCTCAAAGAAAATTCTTCGGTTCACGAGGAGCGGATAGAGTCTGCGATTATGGAAAGGCTTATTTCCCTCAACTTCAACCACGTCATAGATCCGAATATCGTTGCCGGCTTGCAGAACGCTCAAATGCTCAACGATTTGTACAACGGTCGCCCGGTTTCCGGCGTGGGTTCAAGTTTCGGAGCGGATTTTATCGTCTTGGGAAAATGCCGCACGACTTCCGACAAAATAATAATTCCGGACTTCAGAGGCGGTTATGTGGACACGGGTGTTGACAGGGGCAAGACCGAAATTTTTACAAAAATAGTTCGCATTGATACCGGCGATATTTTGGAAACTTTCACGCTTGAAACTTCCGGCATGGATGCCCGCACCGGCGAGGCAGAGAGTATGGCCGTAAAAAATATGGCGGAACAGGCCTCCGCAAAAATTGAGGAAAAATTTCGCCGCATAGCCGCAAAGAGCAATACCGGCTTGCAGATAACGGCAATTTCCGGAGATTATGACAAGATTATGGAGCTTGCAAACGATCTGCGTTCGGTTTCCGGAGTTCAAAGCGTTTACGTCAGAGAACATAACGGCGGCAGAGCGATTATCGACATTGATTCAAGTCAGAGTATGGAAACGGTTTTACTTCTTCTCCGGAACGCAAGCACAATCAGCTTTTTTGTCGATTCGACTTCCGGAAACAGTGCAAGGTTGATTTTACGCTGAAGATTGGAGTGAAGGAAAAATGTATTTGAATTTGAAAAAAATTTTTGCGTTATTGCTTTTAATTGCGTTTATCACTTTGCCGACAACTTTCGCCGCCGCCGCCGGAAAACCGACCGTCGCAATTCTTCCCTTTGCGGATCAAAGTGCGAGATCCGCCGGCAGTGCCAAACATAAAGACGCTGTCGAAGACTCTTATGAATATGTTCGCACGGCAATAGAACAGACAAACCGTTTCCGGGTAATGACCAGGACGGAAATTATGCAAGTTCTCGACGAAATAAAATTTGAACGCAGCGGACTTGTCGATATTTCCACAGCCGCACAATACGGAAAAATGATCGGTGCTCAATATATCATCGTCGGAAATGTAACCGGTATTGCAAGGAGGGGCAGTGAGATTTTCGCCAATCTGTCACTTCGCATGGTTGAAGTTGAAACGGCGGAAGTTTTTCTCTCCGGACGCGGCAAGGGAAAATCGAAATATGATGAAACAGAGGCTTTGGAAAATGCCGCAGATGACGCTTTAAACGGTAAAATGGGAATGTTCACGATGATGCGTGGAGGGAGAAAATGATTTTTTCGGGAAATAAGGTTGTGACATTTGCCGGATTTTTTTCTCTGTGTCTTGTATTGATGATTTTTTTCACCACTTCCGCACAGGCAAAACCTTTTGAAGGGAAAAAGGAAGGTTTTGCAATTTTTGTCGGTGAAGTGGCTTGTTACGGCGAACACGAATTGCAAAATCAATTTTTGACAACTTTCCGGGATCAGCTGTGGCAGAGTTTGAAAGATTCCGAGTTTAAAGGAAAATTTCATACCGTCGGCGACGGTGATTGGCTCGGAGCCGGCGACAGCGATTCAAGTTTTATGAGCATTATAAAAGTTGACGATGTTTTGAAAAATATTCACATGGACGCGATTGCTTACGGGCCTTCTTTCCGCAGAGAAGTCGCAAATGTTCAAATGATAAAGTATGCCGAAAATGTTTTCGGTGAAGATTATTTTTGGGACGACGCAAAATTGGAGGCAAAAAAAAAGTTAATCGGACGGCCTTACCGCATAAGTCAGAAAATGACTGAAGCGGCAAAGACAGTTGGACGGGAGTACGGAGCTGATTATTTGCTGTTCTGCAACCTGGTCGATGCCGATGTCGAATTGAAAAATTCAATCTTCAACGCCTCTGTGTCAAACATAGACGAACGGCCCAAAAAACTTAAAGTCGAATCGTTTTTCTATCTCATTGACGCGAAAACCGGCTTGGTTTATGAAGGTTACAATCTTTCCGACAAGACCGGACAAATTTTGAGCCTTCTGGGCGATTACGGAAAAGCAATGACGGCGGAAAAACTTTTGGAGGCAATGTTTCGGGTGCAATCAAGCAGAATTTCGGAGGATATAGTCAATGGCAAAAAGATTTTGGAAAAGGGCATTTGATTTAATCGTGCTTATCCCCGCAATTTTAATTTTTGTGTCGCCGGGTTTCGCACGGGCGAATTATGCGGTCGGAATTGTCGGAGTCGGCAGCCGGGTGAACAATGTAAATTTAGGGGAATATACCGATTTGACGGAAACGGAAAATCCTTTGCTTTACGCTCAAAACGTGTTTACCGAAATCATGACAACGGATCTGCCGCAAATCGGAGCGGAGTTTGTCGGCGTGGACAAGACGGAGAGGACGACTTCCCGCCGAATGGACGAAGTAATGTTTCAACTTCAAATGGGCAATCCGGCAAATGCGATAAAACTTTTTGACAGAAAATTGGATTATCTGATTTACGGCTACATCACAAATTTGACGATAACGCACAGGGAATCTTTCGTAAGTTCAAATTTGTCGGTCGATGTAAGTTTGTCGGTCAGAATAGTCGATGCCTCAACCGGGAAAATAGTTTGTGTGGCGACGGGCAGAGGAGAATCGGCATCACACGGCGAAGGCGGAAGAAAATCCTTTAAATTCGGCGGCGACGAAATTTCCGAAGAATGTTGGCACGAGGCTTTGGAGAAGGCACTGAAGAAAGTCATGACGAACATAAAGAAACAAGTTTAACAGGGGAGCGATGAGTTTATGAATTTGAAAAAAATTGCGGCGGGATTGACTTTTGCAATGATGTTGCCGACAGCGGCATTTGCTCACGGCGAATTGTGGTACGATGCGAAATCTCATCTTCCTCAATTCAAAAAAATCGTCGTCTATCCGATTAAAGATTTGGACGGTCAATTTAAAATCGACGAAGACGAAAACTCCGAATCTTATCAAATAAACGATTACTTCAACAAGCGTTTTGTCCGCAAGCTGAAAATGAAAACCATTTCGCTCGGTGCCTCTTTGAAAGAAAACAAAGACCTTCGCCGGGATGCAGAAAAATATCAAAGTCTTTATGACGACGTTTCTTCGGAACAGGAAAGAGGGGAAAAAGTTTTCAATACTACCGCCTCGGACGGCTATATAATCGCTCAAATAAATCTTGACAAGACAGAGCCGCACCTTTCGCCGTCAAAAACCGTAACCGTTCAAATGAAATCTTGGACTGAAGAAAAAGGCGGCCCGAACGGCAACCGCACTTATGATGTAAGAAATTGGACGGTACGCCATACAATTCCGGCACAAGAATTGATGCTCTATCACCTGGGACTCGTGTACAATATGTATAACAGAAAAGGCGACAAAATCATGACTTACCGCAACGCCGAACACACTTACGGCGATGATTACGGCGATATTATCGGAATACTGGGAGGACTTTTCGGCGGCAGAAAGTCAAAACCTCTCACAACCGACAACTACCGGGTCGAAGTTTTCAAGAGCATAGTCAATGAATTTCGTAAAGATTTTGAGGATATAAAGGACGATTTCAAAGAGAAGGACAAGAAAATCCGTATTCCCAAGACAATCGGATTTAAGGAAATAAATTTGCCGAAAAATATCGGCGGCGACGAATATGCTTTGAAGTCGATTTATTTCGGAATGAAAAATTCGGCTATGGAGTACACGGATGCAAAAGTTGATTACGACGGCACCGGTAAAGCAAGATATTTCGTGCAGGGTACGCTGAACAGTTATTATTTGGATCGTCGCTGGGTTGAGCCTTACGCCGACACTTACAACAGGTTGGTTTCTTCGGAAGAATCGGATTGGTATGACGCGAAAGGCAACAAACATACAAAGACAATAAACAGGTATACGACGGAAATTTCGGATCATCACGGCTACTGGCATTATTTTGCGAATGTGAGCGGAATTTTTTATTTGGTTGACGACGGCGGCAGGGTTTTGGTTTCTCACGGATCAAACGAAACCGACGATAAAACCGCCGACGCTTACCTGCATTTCTTGAAAGATTTTTATACAAAGGTAAATGCTTACCTGACCGGGAAATAATAACTCAATTATACCCAAAAAAAAGAACCCTTCTTAAAGCAAAAACTTTTCGAGGAGTTCTTTTTTGTTTGTGGGAAGTTTTTTCACAGCTCCCGCTTTTTTGTCCGAAAAAATTTTTACGCCTCAACCTGCGTATCGTCCGCATAAACTCTGCCGATATTCGCAATATCGACTTGATAAACGTCCGTATCCGTTCTGACGACGACACGCGGCACACCTTCCGCAATCGTCACGCCGTCAACCGTGCCGGTCATCTGCTTGGGAGTGGTAACCGGATTGCCGTCTGCGTCTGCGGAATTTATTTCCTCAACCCAATCAATTTTTCTGCCGATCATACTGCTGAGTTGACCGACGAGGACGGAAGTATCGATATTGCCGACGACCTTGCTCAAATCCTCAACGCCGGAAGAAACATTCGTCATCTGCTCCAACGCACTGAATTGGGCAAGCTGGGCGATAAATTGACTGTTGTCCTGCGGTTCGAGCGGATCTTGATAGCGGAGTTGGGTAACGAGAAGTTGAAGGAAAGCGTCTTTGCCCAAGTCCTGATTTGTCGCCTTTGTCGTCTGAGTTGCGGCATAAGCCTCCGAATTGTAAGTCACGCCGTCAACGGTTATGGTATTGAGTGAATTTGCCATTTTAAAAACCTCCGAATTTTAAACTTTGTAGTCCACGCCGTCCGCCGCATCACTTTCGTTCACGGGAGCGAGTGCATCGACATCTTCATCAAACGCCGCGAAATCCGAGCGACCGCGATTATTTCTTTGCTGTTGTTGCTGTTGCCAAGCCTGACCGCCTTGTCCGTTCGTCAAACCGCCGTCCGAAAGTCCGGCGTAAACTTCGACACTTTCAACCTTCAATCCCTGATTGCCGAGTTCCTGCCTGAGCTGCACGAGAGAATTTTCGATAATCGCTCTGACCTGTGCGTTGTCACTGTGGAAACTTGCATTTAAAGCACCGTTCTGACTTACCGAAATTCTCAAAGTCAATTCGCCCAAATGCTCCGGCTTGAGATTTATTACCATTTCGGTATTCGTCGCCGTGCGAATAAGTCTTGCCTGTTCGACGATTTGACCGGCAACGTTAAATTCGTCGCGTACATTTTGAGCGGCGGCTTGAGCCTGAACTTGAGCGGAAGGTTGAGCCGGAGCGGTATTGTCGGTCGTCAAAGTCTGCGGGGCAAAAATTTCACCGCCGGTCGAACTTTGAGACGTTTGATTTTCTCCGTCAAAATTTTGTGCCGCACTTTGTCCCGGCAAATTTTGTTCCGGATTTTGTCCGAAATTTTGATTGAAATTCTGCGGTGCGGGTTGAATGTTGTTCACCGGAAAAGCGACTTCCGCATCTTCGACCTGAACATTCACGCCGAGCATTTCATTCAAATTTTGATTGTGAATCGGTTGATTTTCAATCTGCGACCGGACTGAATTTATAACCGGATTTATCGCCGTGCCGAATTGATTTTGTTGAACTTGCGGCTGCTCCGGATTTTCGGAAATTTGTACCGGATTTTGAATTTGTCCGGGTTGTTGCTGCAAATTTTGATTTTGCTCAGGATTTAAATTTTGTCCGGGTTGTTGCTGCAAATTTTGATTTTGCAAAGGATTTAAATTCTGCTCCGGATTTT
>CAJOOE010000236.1 GCA_905236145.1 uncultured Selenomonadaceae bacterium | reverse complement strand
TTCTCGCGGCATGGAAATTTTCAGAGCGTCGCGGAGAGTTTCGACGGGCAACAATTTTACATTTTCCGGGTAATTGTTTTTTGAAATATCCCGGAAATTTTTTTTCGGCAGGACTATGTTCAAAAATCCCATTCTCACCGCCTCGTCAACTCTCTGTTTCGCCTTGCTGACCGCCCGGACTTCACCGCTTAAACCGACTTCCCCGAAAACCGCACATTTCGGTAAAATTTTTCTGTTCGCAAAACTTGAGGCAAGAGCGATCGACAGGGACAAATCCGCAGCCGGCTCGTCAATTTTTATTCCGCCCGCCGTCTTTATGTAAACGTCGCAAGTCCCTATGCTCAAATGCAATCTTTTCTCCAAAACGGCAAGCAAAAGTTGTATTCGCTTTATGTCAACCGCATCGCTTGTCCTTCGCGGCGGCATGAAAGGAGTCGGAGCGACCAACGCTTGAATTTCCACAAGCAAAGGCCTTGTCCCCTCGACCGTCGGAATAATTACGCTGCCGATGTCCTCAGCTTTTTCCGGCAAAAACAATTTCGACGCGTCCGGAACGTCTTGAAGTCCGGTGTCTCTCATTTCAAAAAGTCCGACTTCCGAAGTTGCACCGAAACGATTTTTTATTGCCCGGAGGACGCGAAAATCAGCCGTCCTTTCCCCTTCAAAAAATAAAACCGTATCGACTATATGTTCCAAAACTCTCGGTCCGGCAAGACTTCCGTCCTTTGTAACATGACCGATTATAAAAGTCGTTATCCCGTGACCTTTTGCCAATCTCATCAATTCTGCGGAACACTCCCGGACTTGCGAAACGCTGCCCGGTGCACTTTCTATATCGGATTTGTAAATCGTCTGAATCGAATCGACAATCAAAAGCCCCGGCTTAACGTCGTCCGTGTGTCTTAAAATTCTGTCAAGATTGTTTTCGGCACAAATAAAAAGTTCGTCGGCAAGAGCGTTGAGCCTTTCGGCACGCATACGAATTTGCCGGGAACTTTCTTCACCCGTCACATAAAGAACACGCCGCCCGGCATTTGCAACATTCGCACAGACGGCAAGCGTCAAACTTGACTTTCCCACGCCCGGATCTCCGGCTATAAGAATTATTGAACCGGGAATCAAGCCGCCGCCCAAAACCCTGTCCAATTCTCCGGAGCCCGTCGCAAAACGCGGCAATTCGTCCAAATCGACTTCGGCAATTCTCTTCGGCGTTTCAAATGCGGCGGGAATTGCGGCACGGGAATTATTTTTTTCCTCTTGAATTTCTTCCTCGACAAAAGTATTCCAGCCGCCGCAACCGGGACATTTGCCGATCCACTTTATCGACTCCGTCCCGCACTCTTGGCAGACAAATTTACTTTTCTTTTTCGCCATAAATTTTTCTCCGATTAAGTTATCTTTGCAAGCGTATGGAAGATGGATCTCGTCAACTTCGCCCGTTCCTCCGAACTCATCTGCCCGGCATTTTCCGAGTCGTAAAAATTCGATATTGTCCGGGCGACCAATTCGCCCTCACGCCGGCTGATGATTTTCCGCTCGACCGGAATATCAAGCATTGATTTGACATCTTCAAAAGTACTCTCCGCAGTAATGTTTTCGATAAAATTTCTGTACATCATCTGTTTTTGAGTTTCTGCGTCGGTTACGACGGCTATCCTTATGTAACCGCCCAGTCCGCGTTGTGATTCTACCCGAAAACCGCGTGCATTGGTAAATCGCGTACTCAAGACGTAACTTATCTGCGACGGAGCACAACTGATTAAATCCGCAAGTTCGGTGCGTTTTAATTCTACCGTACCGTTTTGCTGTCCCGACAACTGCTCAAGAATATAATTTTCGATCGTGTCGGCTTTATTGTTTACCATGATAAATCACCTCGACTTTTTGACATTATATTTGTCTTTTTGATAAATTGCAAGCTTTTTTTCGTTTTTTTCACGGGCGTTTGCGTTTTGTCAAAAATTCTTGCATTTAACAATACAAATTTTTTTATCAACTTTTTTTGTGAAATACCGTGCGATTGTTTTATGGCGACGGACACAAAAGAGGATTTTTCAGTCGGTTCTTGAATAAAAGGCAGAATTGAAATTTGAGAACGGGAGAAAAATTTAAGATGATTAAAAAATTTTTTGCCGCGATTTTTGCGGCGGCTCTGATTTTAATTGCGGTTCCCTGCCTTGCCGCAAAACCGGAATTATATTATCAGGCTCATATTCAGGACAGGGGTTGGCTGAAGGCAGTCAAAAACGGCGGGATTGCCGGGACGACGGGGAAGGCTCTGCGGTTTGAAGGAATTGTCATAAATTTGAATGACTTGGGAAGGAGCATGGTGAAATACAGTGCACACGTCCAAAATATCGGCTGGCAGACTTGGCAGGAATCCGGAGGACTTGCCGGGACGACGGGAAAGGCTCTGCGAATGGAGGCGATAAAAATAAAATTAAATAAGCCTTACGACGAAAAATATGATATTTTCTATCGCGTTTACGTCGAAAACGGCGGCTGGCTGGGATTTGCGAAAAACGGCGAACCTGCCGGAACGACCGGTGCGGCTTTGAGAATGGAGGCTTTGCAAATTTTTCTCGTCACGAAAGGCAAGACTGTAAAATCTTCCGGCGGGAAAAAACCTTTTTACGAAAGACAGATTAAAGCCGGGACGGTAATTTGATTTTTGGGGGCAGGTGATTTTCTTATGCCGATTTACAACGCACAGATTTTAAAAATTGATGCGGCGGAGACTCGCAGATATGCCGGACTGAAAAATGCGGAAAAATTTGAGGAGCGAAATATAACCGACGCTTGCGAGGACGCACTTTTGCTTTTGGACGTTCGCGGGATTTGGAAAATTTACGACTACGACGAAAAAAATCATATCGTTCAATCGGAACCGCATTTTTTGATTGAAGGCAATTCGATTGAGAAACACCTTGCCGGTTGCGAAAAAGTTGCCTGTCTTGCCGTGACCGTCGGGGAAAATATTGAGCGGGAAGTTACCGGGAGATTTCGGAAGGGAAAATATCTTTCCTCGATGCTCCTCGATGCCGCCGCGACGGCTGCAGTGGAACAGGCCGCAGATTTGACGGAGAAGGCGATTTTCCGGGAAGTTTCGCGGGAAGGTTACAAGATGAAAAGTCGGTACAGTCCCGGCTACGGGGATTGGTCACTTGTTCAACAGAAAGATTTGTACAGATTGACGGGTGCGGATGAGGTCGGAATAAAATTGACAATTTCCATGATGTTGATGCCGCGAAAATCCGTTACCGCGATAATAGGACTGGAAAAAGTTTGCACGGACAAAAAAAATTCGCCGGACGAAGAAAAATCCTGTGCGAATTGCAATAATGAAAATTGTATGTTCAGGTGAATCGGTGTGTCGGTGTGTTGGGAAATTGCCAATGCTATAATGCACTCAATTTCTGAAATAGCTTTTTTTCGGAGGAATCTGCTTTCCTCTCAAAATATCCGCCTCAAACATTCTGTTCCAGGGGAATTTTACGACAAATTCGCGGTTGTCCTCGAAGGGCGGCAAATTGTTTTCGACGAAATTCAAAATCATTCTGCCGGAATTTTCGGAGGCGTCGCCG
>CAJOOE010000235.1 GCA_905236145.1 uncultured Selenomonadaceae bacterium | reverse complement strand
GCAGAGATGTCAAGAATCGGAAGAGCACCGATTACAATTCCCGCCGGTGTTACCGTAACGGTGGACGACAATAATTTGGTGCATGTAAAAGGTCCGAAGGGAGAACTCTCCCGAACGATCAACCGGGATATGAAAATAAGCATTGAAGACGGAGTTCTTACGGTGACCCGTCCTTCAGATGATAAAACGCACAGAAGTCTTCACGGACTTTCCCGCTCGCTTATCAACAATATGGTTTTGGGCGTTACTCAAGGTTTCAGCAAGAGTTTGGAAATTAACGGCGTAGGTTACCGTGCAACCAAGCAGGGAAAAAATTTGAACCTTGCACTCGGTTATTCGCACCCGGTAATCATTGAGCCGCCGGCAGGAATCACTCTTGAGGCTCCGTCCGCAACTTCAATCATTGTAAGCGGCATTGACAAAGAACTTGTCGGAGCGGTTGCTGCAGATATTCGCAAATGGCGTGAACCCGAACCTTACAAAGGCAAGGGAATCAGATACGCCGGTGAATATGTACGTCGCAAGGAAGGTAAAGCCGGAGCGAAAGGCAAGAAGTAATTTAAGGTGGAAAGTAAAAATTTTCAAATGAACTTTTCATCTTACACCTTGTCACTTAAAAGAAGGGAGAGTTTGAAGTGCTTCTCAAAGCAGATAAAAACAAGTTGCGTAAAAAGCGGCAGTTGAGAGTACGCAATAAAGTTCACGGCACGGCACAGCGTCCGCGTCTGAATATTTTCCGCAGTCTGTCGCACATCTACGCTCAAATAATCGACGACGACAAAGCCGTAACTCTTACGGCGGCAAGTTCGATGGATAAAGATTTCAAAGGCAAAGGCGGTAACGTCGAAGGTGCAAAAGCGGTAGGTGCGGCAATCGCGAAAAAAGCGTTGGAAAAAGGTATTACCGAAGTCGTATTCGATCGTGCAGGCTACATTTATCACGGTCGCGTTGCGGCTCTTGCGGAGGCGGCTCGTGAGGGCGGTCTGAAATTTTAACAGGAGGAGGTCGAAATAATGCCCGGAAAAGAAAATGAAACTCCCGAATTCGAGGAGAGAGTTGTTTTTATAAATCGTGTTGCCAAAGTTGTCAAAGGCGGTCGCCGCTTTTCATTCAGTGCGTTGGTCGTCGTCGGCAACAAAAACGGCAAAGTCGGCGTGGGTCTCGGAAAAGCTGCCGAAGTTCCCGAAGCCATTCGCAAAGGTGTTGACGATGCGAAGAAAAATTTGGTTGAAGTAGCATTGAAAGACCGTTCCATTCCGCATGGCGTTGTCGGAGTGTTCGGTGCGGGTCGCGTGCTTCTGCGTCCGGCATCCGAAGGTACCGGCGTCATCGCCGGCGGTCCGGCACGTGCCGTACTTGAACTGGCAGGCATTCGCGACATCCTGACGAAGTCGCTCGGTTCTTCCAATCCGAACAATATGGTTCGTGCCACTTTGGAAGGTTTGAAGATGCTCAAACGTGCGGAAGTCGTTGCGGAATTACGCGGCAAATCCGTCCGCGAACTTTTTAACTGAGGAGGGCTTGAGTCATGGCAAAATTGAAAATTACCTTGAAGAGAAGCCTCATCAGCCGCCCGGAAACTCAAAGAAAAACTGTCCGCTCACTCGGACTTCACAAAGTAAATTCCTTTTCGATACTTCCGGACGATGCCGTAACTCGCGGACAAATTCACAAAGTCCGTCACTTGGTTGCGGTGGAAGAAGTTAAAGATTGAGCGGAAGGAGGTTTAACGTAAATGGAATTGCATGAACTTAAACCGGCGGAAGGTTCTCGTAAAGACGGAAAACGCGTCGGTCGCGGAATCGGTTCCGGACGCGGCAAAACTTCCGGTCGCGGTCACAAAGGTCAAAAGGCCCGCAGCGGCGGCGGAGTCCGTCCGGGCTTTGAAGGCGGTCAGATGCCGATCTACCGCCGTTTGCCGAAACGCGGATTTAAAAATATTTGGCGAAAAGAATATGCGGAAGTCAACGTCGAAACTTTGAATCGTTTTGAGGACGGTACCGTTGTCGATGCGGTCGCTTTGGTCGAAGAAGGCATTTTGAAAAATGTTTTGGACGGTATCCGTATTCTCGGAAACGGCGAACTCAAAAAGAAATTGACCGTAAAAGCACACGGCTTTACAAAAACGGCAGTGCAGAAAATTGAGGCTGCCGGCGGCAAAGTCGAAAACCTTGCGGCTCCGGTCGAAGAAAAAGCTGAGGAGAATTAAAAGTGTTGTCGGCACTTTCAAATATCGTCAAAATTCCGGAACTCAGGCAGAGGATAATTTTCACGCTGATAATGTTTGCGGTTTTCAGAATGGGAACGCATATACCGGTGCCGGGCGTGGATCCGACGGCAATCGAACAACTTTTCAATAACGGAAGTCTGTTCGGGCTGTTGGATCTCTTTTCCGGCGGTGCGTTCAGTAAATTCTCGATATTCGCAATGAGCATTACGCCCTACATCAATGCGGCGATTATCATGCAACTTTTGACCGTCGTCATTCCGACTTTGGAACAGTGGTCGAAAGAGGGAGCGGAAGGTCATAAAAAGACTACGAAGGTTACAAGGCAGTTGACCGTCGTGCTTGCATTTTTTCAAGCGGTCGGAATGTCAATCGGACTCAAAGCGGCGATTTTAAATCCCAACCCGGTGAACATTTTGATAATTGCGATAACCTTGACCGCCGGAACGGTGCTTTTGATGTGGATCGGCGAACAGATTACGGCTCAGGGCGTGGGCAACGGAATTTCGCTGATAATTTTTGCCGGTATCGTTGCGGCTCTTCCGAAAAATATAGGAATAATTTACAGCTACGTCAAAGCCGGCACGATAAATTATTTCAGCGTTCTGCTGTTTGCGATTATTGCGGTCGCGATGATTGTTTTCGTAATTTTTGTTGAGGCGGCTTACAGAAGGATTCCGATAACTTACGCAAAAAGAGTTGTGGGATCGCGGGCGTTCGGAGGACATTCGAGCCATATTCCGCTCAAAGTCAATCCCGCCGGCGTTATTCCGATAATTTTTGCGTCGTCGGTGCTGATGTTTCCGGTGACCGTCGCTCAATTCGCGGAGGCGGATTGGATAAAACAGGCGGCGGCTCATCTTCAATGGGGAACTCCCCTGCAAACGTCAATTTACGTCGTGTTGATAATTTTCTTCACTTACTTCTACACGGCGGTCACGGTGAAAATTCCGGATATGGCGGACAATCTGAAAAAGTACGGTGCATTTATTCCGGGCATACGTCCGGGACAACCGACGGCGGATTATATTGATTTTGTGTTGACCAGATTGACGACGGCGGGATCAATCTTCCTTGCATTCGTTGCGATCTTGCCGAATCTCATAGCCGGAGCGACACATATTCAGGGAGTTTATTTCGGCGGCACGGCACTTTTGATTGTCGTGAGCGTCGCACTTCACACGATGAAACAAATAGAAGCGATGGTCGTTATGCGGCACTATGAAGGCTTCATGAAATAAAGAGTAGGGAGGAGAAAGTCGAAAGGCGGAAATTACTTTCCACCTTTTCACCTTTCAACCTTTCAACCTTATACGGGAGGAAATCATTATGCAATTACTGTTGATGGGGCCTCCGGGTGCCGGAAAAGGTACGCAGGCGGCCGAACTTGTAAAGAAATTTGACATACCGCACATTTCAACCGGCGATATGTTCAGAGCGGCGGTTAAAGAAGGAACCGAACTCGGGAAGAAAGCAAAGGCTTGCATGGACAGCGGCAAACTCGTCCCGGACGATGTGACAATCGGAATCGTTCGCGACAGACTTGCAAAAAAAGATTGTGCGAAAGGTTTTATCCTTGACGGTTTTCCGCGTACCGTCGAACAGGCGGATGCACTTGCCGGAATTTTGGAAGGCTTGAATCAGCCGCTCACAAAAGTTTTGAATATTCACGTTCCGAGCGAAGATTTGATCGAACGGGCGATCGGCAGAAGGATTTGCAAGAGTTGCGGAGCGACTTACCATGTAAAATTTAATCCGCCGAAAGTCGAAAATGTTTGCGACGAATGTAACGGCAATCTTTATCAAAGGGCAGACGACAACGAAGAAACAATGAGAAATCGTCTTTCGGTCTATGAAGATTCGACACGCCCGCTGACAGAGTATTACAAAAAAGCCGGAATTTACCTGGAAATTGACGGCAGACAGCCGATCGATAAGGTCACCGAAGAACTCGTAAACGTCTTGTCCTCGGTGAAAGATTGAGGAGGACAAATAAATGTCAAAGCAAGACGTAATCGAAGTTGAAGGTAAAGTTTTGGAAGCGTTGCCCAATGCAATGTTTCAAGTCGAATTGGAAAACGGTCACACGGTTTTGGCTCATGTTTCCGGAAAAATCAGAATGAATTTCATCAGAATTTTGCCGGGCGACAAAGTCACAATCGAACTCACGCCTTATGATTTATCCAGAGGCAGAATTACCTACCGATTTAAATAAGTACGTCGGAGCCTTAAAGATTTTTGCCGACGCACCAAAAAAAGGTAGACAAATTGAGAAAAAAATGTTATAAATTACCGCATTATGTTGAGGAGGCGGTTACTGTGAAAGTAAGACCTTCGGTAAAGCGTTTGTGCGAAAAGTGCAAAATAATCAAGCGTAAAGGTCGCGTCATGGTTATTTGCGACAATCCCAAGCACAAACAGCGTCAGGGTTGATTATTTATTGAGGAGGTGAAAAGAATATGGCACGTATAGCCGGTGTAGATTTGCCCCGTGACAAGAGAGTCGAATACGCTCTCACTTACATCTACGGAATCGGACTTCCGTCCTCCAAGAAAATTTTGGAGATGACCGGAATAAATCCCGATACCCGTGCAAAAGACCTCACGGAAGACGATGTTGTAAAACTTCGTGATGTCATCGACAAAAATTTCGTGGTTGAAGGTGACCTTCGCCGCGACGTTCAAATGGACATCAAGCGACTCATTGATATCGGTTGTTATCGCGGACGTCGTCATCGTCTGGGTCTTCCCGTACGCGGACAAAACACCAAAAACAATGCTCGTACCCGCAAGGGTCCGAAAAAACTCGTCCAAGGCAAGAAGAAAGACTAATCCGAGGAGGTCAGACAGGTGGCAACAAAGAGAACAGTTCGCGCCAAAAAGAAAGTCCGCAAGAATATCGAATACGGCGTGGCGCACATCAGCTCCACGTTTAACAATACGATT
>CAJOOE010000234.1 GCA_905236145.1 uncultured Selenomonadaceae bacterium | reverse complement strand
TTCGCCGATTAAAGATTTTTCCGAAAATTTGGAGCGGCGGCTCGAATTGTTCCGAAAAGAGGACGAAATCGCAAAAGAAGATGAAAAACTTCGTATTCGCGACTTCGTTCAATCACTGCCGATTTTGCAAAGCGAATCTGTCGGCACTGTCGATTTGTTCGTTACATTTGCGGAAATTTTTGTGGCGTTTGAGGGTGACAGGATTTCCGGCGATATTTTGGATAAAAATTTGGTCTTTGTCGTTGACGGAAAACTTGCAAGAAGTTTGGAAACCGGCGACGGCTGGTATAACACTCTGGATATTTTGAAGGCAAAATCTTGGATAAATGAGACGGTTCTCCTGCCCGACAGAAAATCAAAAATTTCTGCGGAAGTCTTGACCGAAAAGGCAACGTTGCTTACAATCCCGCTGGAAAAAATGCAGACGATAATGATTGAAAATCCGAAAACAATCTCGGTGAACATAATGAAACACGCGTTGAAGATGATGGAGAAATATCAAAAACTTTGGTTGCAATCTTAACAAAAATTTTTTGAGGTGTCGAAATGGCGGCTGACAACAGATTTAAAAAAAATATTTGCACGAAATGCGGAAAACCTTTTGCCGGCAGTCCGGGTCAAACGGTTTGCAAAAGTTGTGCGGAAAAATCCAATCCTTACGTTATCCCGGCAAGGTTGCAACTTTCCGACAAGGACAGCCAAAAAATGCAGTCCGTCAGAGATTATATAAGGGACAATCCCGGCGTTACCGGCTCGGAAGTGATGAACGCCGTCGGCATTTCAAACAAATTTTTGCAAAAGGCATTGATGACCGGGATTTTTGTCGGCAAACGCGGAGAAAAATATCCTTGCGAAAATTGCGGGAAAATCATAACTTCCGGCGTTTATTGCAACGATTGCCTTGTGATTTTGAGAAACGAGGCAAGGCATCACCGGGAAATCATGGAGGGTATGAAGGCTCGCGAACTTTCAAGAAAAGCGAAAGACGAAAATGCGATAAATATTTTGGTTGCGGACGGCGACGGAATAGATTTGAACATTACAAAGGTCATTTTGGAAAAGGGATTGGAAAATTGCAACGTGTTCCCGTCCAAAAATTTGAATGAAGTGATGTATAACGCCGGACTTTTCAACATGAGTTTGATTTTGTTGGACGACGGAATTACAAAGACTTTCGACGGTTTTGAAATTTTGCGGCAGATAAGAACGGACGAAAATTTGAGAAATGTTCCGGTAATTATGCTTTCCTCCGGAGTCAAGCAGGAAAATCGGGCAAAGGCTTTGGCACTCGGCGTTCCCGAATACATCAGCAAACCTTTCAACGCAAAAAATTTTATCGAAAAGATAAAAGAGTATTTGAGTTCCGCGAAAAAATTTGAATACACACCGGTCGAATTGATAAAAATACTTTTGATTGAGGACAATGCCGAACACGCGAAAATTGAAACAGAACGGCTGCAGAGTGTCTTTAACTGCGAAATAATTTTGATGCCGAGCGGGCCGGAAGGCTTGGGATTTTTGAAAAACAACGACGTTGACGTGATATTTGTCAGCTACGATTTGCCTTTTATGAACGGGACGGAATTTTTGAATTTTGTCCGCAATACCGAATCTTTGAAACGCTTTCCGGTCGTGATAATCACCGACAGCACGGACATGAACATTTTGAGAAAAATAACTTCCGCCGCCGCCTCCGGATATTTAAGAAAGCCGGATTTTTCTCAAGACGGCTTGATGATGATTAAGGAAATTATTGATTTTCACAAGTGAACAAAAAATTTTTCCGCCCGTTTTAAACTTCGTCGGCGGAACTTTTTTTTGCAAAAGTTTCAATTTTGTCTGCGGCAACCATCGCACCGCTCAAAACCCAGAACTCACGCATAACCGAAACTTGATTTATGTTTGTATCCGTCAATCCCGCCAAAAGCAGTCCGGAAAGAATGAGGAACGCAGCCAAACCGGGACTGAAATTTTGCTCCCGCTCGTTTTTAAATTGCCTGTAAAAACGAATCAGCAAATATCCGTAAAGCCACGCAAACGCGATCAATCCCAATATCCCGCCTTCACTGATGACGAGGAAAAAATTGTTGTGCGGATGCGTGTGTCCCGGCACAAATTCGGTTTCCCGCTCCTTTGCCTCCGGTGAAATGTATTTTTGATTGTAAAATTCATAGAACATATTTTGCCCTACGCCGTGCAGAGGATAATCTTCAAAAATCTTTAACGCCGATTCCCACATCAAATATCTTTCCGATTTCGATTGAACATTTGATTCGGTTATCGTTGAAATTCTGTCGTGAACGGCTTGAGAATTTCCGACGACGACCGCAAAAATTAAAATTGCAACGGTGCCGTATTTCAGGACGTAACTTCTGCATTTTTTTTCTACCGTCACAAAAATTAAAATCATTCCCACAAATGCCAACCATGCACCCCGCGTCATTGAAAGTATCAGGCAGGCAACCGCCGGAACGGTTGAAACAATTGCAAGCCGTCGCCAAAATTTTGGGAAAAAATCCGAGTTGAAAATGAAGATTTGCAAAGGCAGTTGCATCAAAATGAAAGACGCAAACAGAGTCGGGCTGTGACTCAAGCCGCTTGCCCGCCACTGCTCAAGATAAAAATATTGGTATAAGCCGGCGGCATCGTTCATCAAATTTGCAACAAGTTCCAAAATCAAAACATTTTTCAACCTGTCCCGGTTTTTTATAAATGTTATCGCCAAAAAAAACGGCAGACAGCGGTGCATTTCGCCGAACATTTCACGAAAACTGATTACGGGATTTGACGACAGGACGGCTATAAAAATTTGAAACAAAAAATACGTTGCAAAGACTTTCAGACTTTCCTTCTCAATCGGATAAAAACTTTTTTTGCAAACAAAATAAATCAGAAAAGCGAGTATTGCCGCACCTGTGGCAATACTTGCCGCTGCGGTTGACAAAATCGGAGCAACCGCAAATATCAGAAG
>CAJOOE010000233.1 GCA_905236145.1 uncultured Selenomonadaceae bacterium | reverse complement strand
TGAGAATTTTTCCAAAATGACGGAGTAAACAAGACAAGGACGGTAAAAATTTCAAGACGTGCAAGGAACATCACAATGCAGGCAAAAATTTTACTCAAGTCCGGAAGAAGTGAATAGGTACTCGTCGCCCCTTCAATGCCGAAACCCGGTCCGACGCTCGCAACAGTCGAAATGCTCACACTTATCGCGTCCACAAACTCTATACCGTCAAACATCATCAAAAAGGCAAAAATTATATCCAATATCACGGTCGCAAAGAAAAATTTTGCCGCCCCCAAAATAATTTCATCGCTTATTATTCTGCCGTCAACCTGCACGGGGTTCATCATCTGCGGGTGAATTTTTCTGCGGACAAGCGAAACGATAAATTTAAACATCAATACAATTCTTGCGACTTTAAAGCCGCCGGCGGTAGACCCGGCACACCCGCCCAAAAACATCGTCATCATCAGAAAAAATTTGCTGACGGGCGGGTAAGTGTCAAAGTCGTTCGCGACAAATCCGGTCGTCGAACTCAAAGACGCAACGTGGAAAAACGAACTGCGGACAGCCGTGAAAATATCCGCGTTCCCTTCGACAATCAAATCGACGGAAATGACAAGTGCAGCGACGAAAATTATCTGCAGGTATACTTTAAATTCGGTATTGTGGAAAATCGTTTTCAATCCACGCCGCCAAGCCGTAAGATACATTGCAAAACTTCCGGCGGAAATCACCATAAAAAACGCCATACAAATCTCAAGCCAAATGTTTCCGTACTCGCTTACCGTCCCGTTGTAAATTCCGTAACCGCCCGTCGCAATCGTCGTCATTGCGTGATTTATCGCGGCGAAAGGTGAGAGTCCGCACAAAAAATATCCGATTGCACACAGAAAGGTTAATGCGACGTAAATGGTGAAGAGAGCTTTTGCATTGTCCCGTATTCGCGGCATTTGCCTGTCTTTTGTCGGGCCGGTCGTCTCTGCACGCAAAATAAACATCGCCCCGCGTCCGAATTGCGGCATTATTGCCATAAAAATTACGATTATTCCCAAGCCGCCGATCCAGTTTGAAAGACTTCGCCAGAGTAAAATACTTCTCGGCAAAATTTCAACGTCGCCGATAACAGTTGCCCCCGTCCCGGAAAATCCGGAAAAAGATTCGACGAAACTGTCAATCGGGTTTAAAAATCCTCCGACAAGGTAGGGAGTCATTCCCAAGCAGGACATCAAAAACCAGCCCAAGCCGGTGACCGCTATTCCCTCGCGAACGCCGATATTGTCTTTTCCCTGCAATCTGCCGAATCTTTCAAGTTCAAAGGTTGCCGCCAGGCATAAAAACATTGACAACAGGAAAGTTGCCGCCCCGTCAATTTCTCCGTAAAAAACCGACAGCAACAAAGGCGGAACCATTGCCGCTCCCGCCGCCAAAGTCAAATATCCCAAAAGTCCGGCTACAATTCTCTTGTCCATTTTCTTACCAACTTTTTTTCAATCTCAAATTTTTCAGCCCGGCAATCGCGACGGGCAAAGCGAAAATTTCCACGCGACCGACGATTAAAATTATCATACAGAAAAATTTTCCGAAAATCGACAGTTGCAAAAAATTTTCCGCTCCGCAAAGTCCCGGCAAACTTCCCACATTTGTCAGACAGGCGGCGGTCATCGCGACAGCCTCCGAAAAAATCAAATTGTCCATACTCAAAATTCCCGCACAGACAAAAAGAGTCAACGCCGACAAGAAGAAAAATCCGAAAATCCCGGAAACGTAATCGCCGGGAATCGGCGTTTTGTTTATGCTTACCCCCGTAACCATTCGCGGGTGTAAAGTCTTTTTTATTTCCGCTCCCGTAAACCGCAGTAAAATCAAAATTCTCATAATTTTTATTCCGCCCGTTGCCGAACCGATACTGCCGCCGCATATCGCCGCCGCGAAAATCAAAAATTTCCCGAAATCGTGAGTCGTCGTTATATCGGAAATTGTAATTCCGGTGGTGCTTGCGAAAGAAACGACGTGAAAAAGTGCATAGCGAAAAGCGTCATTCCCGTCCCCGATTCCGTCCCTGCCGAAAACGCTTGCCAAAAACAAAGACGTACAAAGACAAATTCCGACGGCGAAAACTTTTACTTCGGAGTTTGTGAAGAATACTTTCAACGCCGAAAAAAATTCATTTGAAAAATTTTTGACAAATTCCGCCGATTGAATTTGTTTGAAACTTTTGATTTGAGAGAGCGGGGAAAAAATTTTGTTTAAAGTCTCGGAGTACAGCAGAAAATTTCCGCAAGCCAAAATCATCACCGCACAGGCGGCATATTCGACATACAAATTTCCCCTGCCCGGAAAAAAATCACCGCCGCCGGTAGAAATGCAACGCAACGACATCAACAACGAATCCCAAAATTTCAGACCGGCAAGTTTGAAGAATATAAACCCCGCTCCCGTCAAAATGAAATAGGTTTTTATTACCCGCCCGGCAATATCGCTCATCTGCCCGAACATCGGACTGAAATTTTTTCCCCGTCCCAAACTCAATGCAGTGCCGAAATTCCCGTTGACTTCCGGAATGACCGTTACCAAAAGTATCAAAAAAATCAGTGAGCCGAACCACATCAAAAGACTTTGCCAGAGTAACAAAACATACGGCTCCCCTTCCGGCAAAATCGACAGCCCGGCGGAAGTGAAATCCGATACCGTTTCCAAAAGTGCATTTATCGGCGAAATGTGACCGACAAAAACAAAAGGCACTACCCCGAAAATCGAAACAATCGGATAGACCGTCAAAAGTGTTATCGAGGATTCAAAGACCGGCAATCTTCGCGTTTGCTTGCCGGAGAAGTACCAAAAAATTATTCCCGCTCCCGCCGTCAACAAGCCGACCGCCAAAAACATAATCGAAATTCGCGGACTTTTCATCATAACGGCGGCGTAAATTGCCGGCAACAAAAATACCGGCGAAAATGCCGTCAAAACTTGTCCGTAAAAATGAAAAATTATTTTTCCCTTCATTTATATCCTCTTAAAAAAATTTTTCCCGGTCACACGGTTCTTTTTCTGCCGCCGTCGCAATTTCCCTGCCGGTACGCCGAACAAAAATTTCTTAATAAACTGCCGCCTGACTCACGACCGAAGCAGCGAGCCGGGCGGCACTTTTTTTTTTAAACTCTTCCGAATTATTTTTCAATATCAATTTGGTCTTGCGTCGCGTTTGCAAAATCTCCGGCAACAACATTTTGCATATCGAAGGTTGCAAAGTTGAAATCGAAATCTTTTGCGGACATTTGCGGGATAAGGTTGAAGTAAGAGAAGGAATCTCTTGCAAGCCTCATTCTCATCATATCCACAACGCTGAACGTATCGCCCGAAATATATCGGTAGTCGTGACTGTCAATCAAATTTGCAAATTGCGTCCGTGTCCCGCCGTCCGAATACAATCCGAAATATCTTCCGGTCAAATTCGTTTTCGCCGGATTGTTCCAGTAGACCAAAGTTTCACCGTCGCGAGTCGGTACACTGCCGAAAATTGCCATAGAAGTATAATTGTCCGTCAATCGTATTTTTTGTCCGGCGAAAGCATTTTCCGCCTCAAATGACCCGATGTCCGTGTGAATGTCGCCGGTATTCGCTTTGAGTTCCGAAGTTATCGTGCCGCTTTCCGAGCGAATACTTGAAATGTTAACGTCCTCAATCATATCGCCGGAAATTGTGCCGTTGAAGGAAATAGTCAATTTCTCCGTGCCGCCGGTCGATTCGATATTTCCGACTTCAATATATTTTCCGGCAAGTGCAATATCAATGTCACTTTCGTCCAAACTGTCGCCCCAACCCGGTGCGGTTTTCCAAAGGACGGAATGACCCCTGCCGCTTGCCTTTGCCCGGATAGTATCGACGAAGGAATTTTTTGTATTGTTGCCCATCAAAATCGCAACGCCCGTACCTTCCGCAAGATTTAATAATAAATCGCCGTCAGTAAGTTCGACATAAGTCGCACGTCCGGCAATGATTTCGTCCGCCGTGATATCGCCACGATTTTGATTTATAACCGTTGAATTGTGACCGGCTTTGACTTTCTTGGAAATTATCCGACCGTAACGCGTCAGGACTTCAGCATCATTTGAGGCGGCAATATCTCCGGTTGAAATATTTCCTTCGTCTGCGGAAACATTCGCGTCATTCGCGGAAACATTTTCAAGCGTGATATTGCCCGTGCCGGTTGAAATGTCTGCAGTGCCGCCGGTCGCATAAATGTTTTGTGCGTCGATATTTCCGGAATTTGCTGAAATCGTCGCGTCGTTTGTCGCAGAAATATTTTCGGTTGAAATATTGCCTTCGTCTGCGGAGATTGTCGCGTCGGTCGCGGAAATATTTTCAAGTGTGATATTGCCTGTTTCCGTTGAAATGTCTGCAGTGCCGCCGGTCGCATAAATGTTTTGTGCGTC
>CAJOOE010000232.1 GCA_905236145.1 uncultured Selenomonadaceae bacterium | reverse complement strand
GCGGCAATTTTTCTGCGGCTGTATAATTTCGGCAGTATTCCGGGAAATTTCAACTGCGACGAACTCGGTTCCGCTTACGACGGATATTGTATTGCTTATTACGGGGTCGATCGTTTCGACAAAAGTTTTCCGGTTTATTTCGCGAATTTCGGCGGCGGGCAAAGTGCGTTGATGACTTATTTCTGTACGCTCTCGATATATTTTCTCGGATTTAATGCTGTTGCGATAAGACTTCCCGCCCTGTTAAATTCCCTGCTGTTTTTGTTTTTCGCGTGGAAGGTTATTGACGAAATTTGCAGGGAAGAAAAATTTTTGCCGGCGGACGTTGCAAAATTTTTATTGGCGGGAATTTATGCGACTTCGCCTTATTTGTTTTTATCCTCGCGGTTTTCTTTGGACTGTAATTTGTTTTTCGGATTTTCCACGCTCTTTGTCTTTGTTTTAATCCGGGCGATAAAATCCGGGCAGGTCAAAAAATTTTTTCTCGCCGGAATTATCGGCGGCGTTGTCTTTTATACCTATGTTTTGAGTTATTTAATCCTGCCGCTTTTTTTGATTTTGACGCTTTTATATTTGATTCGCACGGGAAAAATAAATTTTCGGAACGCCGCAATTTTTTCCCTGCCGCTTGTAATTTTTGCGGTGCCTTTGATTTTGGTGCAGTATGTAAATTATTTCGACTTGCCGGAAATGAAAATCGGAGCGTTGACAATTACAAAACTTCCGCTTTACCGGGCATCAGAATTTGCAACCGACAATATGATGAACAATTTATTTTCGGAATTTAAATCGGTTCTGTTCTTCGATAACATAGATTTTAACACGACTTCAGAATATTGGAATTTTTATCCGGTGTCGGTGATTTTTTTCTTCATCGGAGCCGGGCATTGTATTTACCTGACCGCAAAAAACATAAGCGGAAAAATTTTTTCCGGGACTTCTTTAATCGTCTTTTGGTTTTTCTCCTGTATGTTTTTCGGGCTGTTTCTCGGCGGTGAAGGAAGTATAATGACAAACCCGAACGCTCACAGAATGAACGGAATTTTTTTCCCGGTAATATTTTTTATAATTGCCGGCTTGGGAATAAGTTTCCGGGATATTTTTGAAGATACGGTCAAGAAAAAAATTGCGGCGGTCGTCGGAGTGATGTATTTGCTTTTCGCGGCAAGTTTTTACAATTATTATTTCAATGAGTACGATCCTTGTTTTCGGAAAAAAGAAACGTTTGCGGAGGATTTCGGCGGGCATATTTACCCGGAAGTTTTGGAGTTTGTAAAAAATTCTCCGGAGTTTGCGGACAAAAAAATTTACACCGATTCCCATATAATTTATTATTTGTGTTCCGCTCTCCCTTCGCCGAAAAATATTGATCCGTTCTCTTTGGATTACGGCAAAATTCAACTTTATGTACGGACGGAAAACCCGGAAGAAATTCCTCCGGACACTCTGTACCTGTGCAAAAACGAGCACGGGGAAAGAATAAAAATTTTTGAAAATGCCGGGTTCCGGTCGAAACGATTCAAATATTTTACTCTGCTTTTCCGATAATGAAATACGAAATTACATAAAGCAACATTCCCACGACCCCGCCGCAAACAGAGCCGTTAATCCGAATCATCTGCAAATCGTCGGAAACTTTTCCTTCAACAAATTCGGTGAGTTCTTCGTCCGATAATTTGTCCAGCCGTTCGCGAATCATTCCGGGTATTTGCCCGTGATAAGTTTCAAGCAAACTTTCTATAAAATTTTTAATCAGCTTGTCGAATTTCTCCTGTTGCACCGGGCTTTGTATAAAATTGTCAATTTTTTCGTCGATAAGTTTTTCGACGGCTGTTTGCCATATCGGCAAATTTTTTTCAATCTTTACAATCCGGCTTTGATAGGGATTTTCGGACAGGCGATTTATTTTTTCCAAAACCTTCGCGTCCGTTTCGCCTTTTATGTTCACATTCAGCCAATTTTTTATATAACTTTCCGAATCAAATTCGCCGGTGAAAATGTTTTTCAAGCCCTTCAAAATTTTCTTGCCGTTTAAGTCTGCGGCGGCGGTGCGGATAAATTTTTCAAATGCCGTCAAAAGTTCTTCGGCTGCATCGGATTTTTTCGCGTCCGGCATGCCTTTGAAATTTAAAATGTCGATAGTTTCGGAAATTTTCCTTTCCGCATTTTCATTCAAGATATTCAAAATTTTTTCGTCGGTCAAATTCATTGACGACAGGACAAGAGCCCGCCCGGCGGAATCGCCTTCGTAAGACTCGCGAAGTTCGGTAATTTTTTCCGCGATCGACTCTTGAATATGCGGCGAACTTAAAATTTTCCCGGCGGTTTCAAAGAGAGTGACCAAAATTCGGCGGCTGTGTTTTTCCGAAGTGATGACTTTGACGGCGGAATCTATAAGTTTTTCGATGTCAAGATTTTTTATTTCGTCCTCCAAAATCGGCGTAACTTTTTTTGCAAAGGCGGCGGTGTCCGTTTTTGACAAGACTTCTTTCAAAATTTCGACCGCTATAATTTTTGTCTTTTCCCGCCCCTTATTCATTTCAAAAAAATCAATCAGCATTTTCGCGGTATTTTCGTCGCGAACGGTTTCCATTATGTTTTTTGTGTTGAGTAAATCCGTGCCGACAAACCCTACAATCTCCTCCATAATTCTCTGCCGATTGCGTTTTAAAATTTCGGTGCGAAAACTTATTCCCAAAGGCTTGCGAAAAAGTGCCGTGACCGCGAACCAGTCCGCCAATCCTCCGATCGTCGCCGCCAAAAATCCGTGATTGAAAAAATTCAACCAAAAATTTCCGAATTGACTGCCTGCCGCAATTCCGGAAAACGGAGAAATTCCCGGCAAAGTCACCGCCGCCGCAGAGGCACATGCGGCAAGTACCGCCGTCGCTTTATTTTTGTTTTGCAATTTTATTACCTTCCTTTATCGCCGCAAAAAAAATTGAGCGGCAATTTTTTTGCCGCCCGTTTATTTTTACTTTTCCGGTGAATTTCCTGCTTTTTCACTGCGACAAACTCAAAACTTGAGATCTGACCGGGTGTCAAGAAAACCCGCCGATTCACATTTCCGATTGTAAAATTTCGTTGTAAACTTCCCGCCGCCCGACATTAAATTTTTTTGCGGTTTCTCTCATGGCAGATTTTTTGTCCGTGCCGCTCTCAATCAAACCTCTGTAAAATCCGATTAAATCTTCCGGTTCCGATTTAAAATTTTCCTTCGGCAAATTCTTTTCGCCTTCAACCACGATAACAAATTCTCCTCGCGGCTCGTCAAAATTTTCGGCAAGGTCTTTCAAATTCCCGCGAATAAATTCCTCATGAATCTTTGTCAATTCTCTTGCAAGCGTCGCCGGACGACTCCCGAATTTTTCGGAAAGTGCGTTTAAAGTTTCTTTAAGCCGGTGAGGAGCCTCGTAAAAAATCAAAGTTTCTTCCCGGCTCTTGAGTTTCTCCAAAAATTCGCGACGATTTTTATTCGACTTCGGCAAAAATCCGGCGAAGAAAAAATTTGTCGTATCAAGTCCGGAGCAGACAAGGGCACTCAGGGCGGCATTTGCTCCGGGCACGGGAGAAATTTTTATTCCGGCTTTTATCGCAAGTTTGACCAAATCCGCACCGGGATCCGAAATTGCCGGCATACCCGCATCACTGACGCAGGCACAATTTTCGCCGGACAAAATCCTTTCGACAATTTTTTCACCGACTTCATTTTTACAATTTTCGTCGTAACGAATCAAAGGAGTATGAATGTCGAAATGCGTCAAAAGTTTTCGCGTGTGCCTTGTATCTTCCGCCGCGATGAAATCGACTTCCTTTAAAATTCGCACCGCCCGAAAAGTCATATCTTCCAAATTTCCTATCGGCGTTGCACACAAATATAAATTTCCCTTCACGCTCTCACTCTCTTACTGCAACAAACTTAAAACCTGCGACAAATTTTGATTTGCCTGTGCAAGCATTGACTGCGACGCTTGCGTCAAAACATTGTATTTTGTGTATTCCGCCATTTCCTTTGCCATATCCGCATCTCTTATCGTCGATTCGGACGCT
>CAJOOE010000231.1 GCA_905236145.1 uncultured Selenomonadaceae bacterium | reverse complement strand
CCCTCCGGAAAAAAACGATTGTAATTTGAAAATTCTGCCTGCAATATTATCATAAAATTCAAATCTTTGAAACAAATCGAAGAAAAATTTTTTGAAACCTTGAGCCGGTGCGTCGGAAAGTTCTGCAACCCTGATATATCGTCGGAGTTTTTCACGAGGATTAAGTAGAAAAAATTTTTTGGACGTTCCGAAAATTGAAGGAACGTTTTAATTTTTGCAAAAAAAAGAGCGACAAACGCCGCCGTTGCCGGTTTTTGAAGTTTATCGCCCGATTGATACAAATATTTCGGATTATTTCATTTGTGCCGCAACCTCAGCCGCAAAATCTTCCTGTTTCTTCTCAATGCCTTCGCCGAGTTGATAACGGGTAAATCTTGCAACTTTTACGCCGCCGAGAATATCTTTGACCGTCTTTTCGCTGTCTTTGACAAAAATCTGTTCGACAAGGCAAACTTCTTTATAGAATTTGTTGATTCTGCCCTCAACCATTTTTTCGACGATTTTTTCCGGCTTGCCTTCTTCAAGAGCCTGTTTGCGGAGAACTTCTTTTTCGTGTTCAAGTTCGGTCGCGTCAACGCCGGCACGATCCACTGCACTCGGATTTGCCGCCGCAATCTGCATGGCAACGTCTTTTCCGAGTTCGTCACTGCCGCCGTCGAGTTCGACAAGCACACCGATTTTTCCGCCCATGTGAATATAGCTGACAATCTTGCCGGCTGTTTCATAGCAGACGAAACGACGGAGAGAAATTTTTTCGCCGATCGTCGCGGTAGCCTCTGTGATGAGATCGGAAACTTTCTTGCCGTCCAAAACGCTGTCGTTGAGAGCGTCGAGGTCTGCCGGCTTTACTTTTGCAATATGTTCGGCAATTTTCTTTTCGAGATCGCGGAAATTTTCGTTGTTGGCAGCAAAGTCTGTTTCGCAGTTGATTTCGACGAGTGAGCCGACTTTTCCGTCAGCCGCGACATAAGCCGCAACCGCACCTTCCGCCGCAATTCTGCCGGATTTTTTCGCCGCCTTTGCAATTCCCTTTTCACGCAACCAGTCCGCCGCCTTCGACATATCGCCGTCTGTCGCCGCAAGAGCTTTTTTGCAATCCATCATGCCTGCACCGGTTTTTTCACGCAGGTCTTTAACCATAGTCGCAGTAATTTGTGCCATTTATTTCACTCCCAAAATTTTCAAAAATTATTCTTCTTCCGAAGCTTCTTCTTCGCCGGAATTTTCCGCACCCTGATGACCTTCGAGAATTGCGTCAGCCATTCTGGCGGTCAAAAGTTTTACTGCACGGATCGCGTCATCGTTGCCGGGAATGACATAATCAATTTCGTCCGGATCGCAGTTTGTATCGACGATCGCAACGATAGGAATATTCAATTTGCGAGCCTCCGCAACCGCTATTCTCTCTTTACGCGGATCTATGACGAAAAGAGCACCCGGAAGATTCTTCATTTCCTTAATGCCGCCGAGATATTTTTCAAGACGAGCCATTTCATGCTTGAGTTGCATGACTTCTTTTTTTGTGAGAACGTCAAAAGTCCCGTCCTCGGCCATAGCCTCAAGTTCTTTAAGACGATTGATTCTCTTTTGAATCGTTCTGAAGTTTGTGAGCATACCGCCGAGCCAGCGTTCGTTTACAAAGAATTGACCTGCACGGATCGCCTCTTCTTTAACCGCCTCTTGAGCCTGTTTTTTCGTCCCGACAAAGAGAACATTTTTGCCGTTTTCCGCAACGCTGCGAATAAATTCGTAAGCCGCATCGACTTTGCGAACGGTTTTCTGCAAGTCGATGATGTAAATGCCGTTGCGTTCGGTGAAGATGTATTTTGCCATCTTCGGATTCCAGCGACGAGTCTGATGTCCGAAATGGACACCGGCCTCAAGAAGCTGTTTCATTGAGATTACTGCCATTTTAAATTCCTCCCGTTTATTCATTCGCGAAAGATCTTTACGCCGTACAACCTTTTTTTCGGCACAGGACAACGCTCCCTTTCGCGTGTTACTCAAACGGGCGAATTATAACACAACCGATTTTGATATTTCAAGCATTTTTGAAAAAGGCGGCAAAATTTTTTGTAAGATTGACATTTGTACCGGTAACGATTAAAATTCAGTCAACCGGTGCGATCGGCGGTTG
>CAJOOE010000230.1 GCA_905236145.1 uncultured Selenomonadaceae bacterium | reverse complement strand
TCGTTCAACGCTCCGTAAAATCCGTCGCCGCTCAGCCAGTTGAGTTGAGCGGTTATTAAATTTCTGACATTCGCCTGATAAGCCCAATCGTCAAGCAGGCGGGTTACAAGTAAATCCCGGCGATCTTCCGCACTCATATTTTTCGCCAAAATCCCCTCACTCAAAGCAAAACCGGTTGAATTTGTCGCGGTATTCCAGCCGGAATAAGCGTGAAGTCTTTCCAAAAGTCTGCGATTTTTCAACTGCTCCATAACCGCATTGTCCGCACCGTTTGCAAATGAAATATCGGCAACGGCGACATCAAAACCTTTTGCGACATATTCGGCGACGGTGTCGGCAAAATATCTCGTTCCGTCACGCGGAGTAACGGCGTTTACGGCGGTACCCGCCTCATAAGTTTCGCCGCCGGGATTTGTATTTACCAGCAGAACAAAATCCGAACGCTCCGGCTCCTCTATCCGGGAAGAACCGGTTGCCAAAATTTCGGCATTTATCGTATCGTCAATTCTTTCGTCGGAATAGTTCGGAATCGTGTTGCCGCCGCGTCCCAAGTTGTAAGCGACGAAAACGAACGGAACATTTTTTGTCCTGTCGTTTATTGCCCGCGTGATCAACATCAAACCTATTTCGTCAATTCCGGCGATTGTCATATATTTATTTTTGACCGTCCAGCCGTATTTTTGCAAATGCCGGCTTTCATAGTGAGTTTGTGACCATGGAGCGTTGTCGTCGCGACCGAGCAAAAGATAATTGAAAGTCCCCGCCTTCGCCATATCTATCAAATTTTTGTTTGCGGAAAAATTTTTGTCGCGTCGTCCCATCCAGTCATTCAAAGCCCGCGAAGGAATCAAGGTTTCCAAAAATTTAAGTTCTTTCTTCTCGCGGTCTGTCAAAGGCTCAAGTTCCTGCTTGTCTTTGAGTGCGGTGTAACGAAAAATATTCGCTCCGTAATTTCTGTAGTAATCCGGCTCGGCATATCCCGACGCTTCACCGGAACGCGGAGTTCTCATTATCGAACCGAAAACATAGATCGGCAGTTTTTTGTGATTCTTCCGAAATTTCCGGAAACGCTCCGCCCGCTCAAAAATTACGCTCTCCTCGTACTCATGTTTGCGGGAGCCGACAAGACTGCCGTAAAGCATCGAGTCTGAAGAAATTATCGCCGCTTTTACGTCCTTCTTTGTATTTTTGTCCAGCCATTCCCAAAGTTTTTCCGGGTCGCCGAGATACTCTCTGTTTCCCAAAAGCTCCTCCGGCGGCGTTATGACTTTGTAACCGATTTTTTCCGCCGCGTCAATCGTCTGTTTGTAGACAACCGGTCTGTTGTCGTGCGGGATGTATAAAATTTTTTCGTTCGCCGGCTTTTTCTTCGCTTCGACATCATGAGTCGCCGAAAAAGTAAAAATCAAACTGCAGGCAACACATAATGCCTTCCACGTCTTATTCAAAAAAATCCCTCCGGTAATTTATTTTTTTGCAACTTTCTTCTGTTCGCGAACTTCGCCCCAAAGATCCCTCGCCTTTTCGTAAATTTTCGGCTCGCGTGTCCTCAAAGTCTGGTCTCCGATAATTCGCGAAAGATGTTGAGCACACTTCTCAAAATCTCCCAGCCGGTAATAAATCGCTCCGACAAGGTACATCGCACCGGTATCCGTCAAATTTCCCACCGGATAACGCTCCGTTGACAGCGACAGATCATAAAGTTCCGCCGCCTTCCGCATAAGTTCTTCCTCCTGCTCTTTGTACCCCTCCGAACGATAAATCCAGGCAAGCTGCAAATTCGTCGATGCTTTTTTTGAAGGCGGTGCCTCCGTCAAATCCAGATAGCTTAAAGCGAGTTGATAAGAGGCTATCGCGTCCGGCAATTTCCTTTCCTCGACAAACTCAATGTCAAGCTGTTTTTGTGCAAGAAAGTCCCAAAGTTTTTTGCGGATACGCTCCGGCATTTTCGCCAAAAAAGTCTGTTCGTCCGTCGCAAAGCCGCAATGTTCGCAAATCCAAATTTTATAGAAGTACGGATTAAATCCTTTGTAATGGACGCAGAAATCTTCGTCGGTTTTTTCGACGGTAAGCCGCGACTTGGTCTTGACTACCCGTGTATTTTTCAGACACACCGGGCAAGGTTTTTCAACCGTAAAAGTATGCTCACTCATTTAAAGACACCTTCCTTTCAGGCGAACGAACTTTAATTTCAAATTTTTTCTTTTCTGCCAATTCGTCAATTCCCCTGCAAAAAAGATTCGCGGCAAGATGTGAAACAAATTTTGATTATAAGTTCCCTTACCGCTCCGGGTTCTTGCGAGCGGAATTATATTTTCCTGTACCGGAGTGTTGCTTAGATTATGCCTTCCGATTTAAGCAATTCGCAAATTTTTTCGTTTATTTTCAGTTCATCAAATTTCAAAAGTTATCTCTCCAAAACAATTATGTTTCGGATTTTATCATTCTCCGACGGATTTTTCAATTCTTTACCGCGTAACTTTGATACAGTTTTGTAAGATTGTCAAACATATGTTACAAAAAAGTTTTCAGAAATTGAGCGGGAGATTTATAACCTATAGCGACTTTACAAATTATTGA
>CAJOOE010000229.1 GCA_905236145.1 uncultured Selenomonadaceae bacterium | reverse complement strand
TTCAAATAAGATTTAAGGAGTTTTAAAAATTGGTGAAAAATGACAAGAGGCAGGTACAAAAACGAATAAATGTATTGCTCGGTTTGATAATCGCCGCGCTTCTTGTTGTGGTATTTCGTTACGCCTGGTTGCAACTTGTAAGAGGCAGTGAACTTGCCGAGCTGATGAAAAATCAAGTCGGGCAGGATTATTCCATACAGTCGCCGCGAGGAGCGATAATCGACAGAAACGGGCGGGAACTTGCCGTAAGCACAATGACAAAATCTCTTTTCGTCGATCCGAATCATGTGGAAGATCCGGCTCAACTTGCCGCAGATTTATCGCCGCTTATCGAAAAGAGTGAGCAGGAAATTTTGGACGATATAGCGGTCGGCGGCGGATTTGTCTGGGTGAAACGCAGAATGGAACAATCCGAATACGAGGCGGTCAGAACTCTCCTCCGCGACAAAGGTTATTCCGTCTGTTTGGGTTTCCGCGACGAGGCAAAAAGATATTATCCCAACGATGTACTTGCCGCAAATTTACTCGGTTTTGTCGGAACGGACGACAAAGGACTTGAGGGAATAGAGCAGGCTTTGGATAAATATATCAAAGGTGAAGTTACGGAATCATTTTTATATACAGATACACACGACCGTCCGATATTGGACTCAATTTTTGTAAAGCACGGTTACAACGGCGACAGGTGCAAGACAATTCAGCTTACAATCGACAGTGCAATCCAATTTATAGTGGAACAGGAAATGGACAGAGCGGTTGCCGAAACAAATCCGATTTCGATAACCTGTATTGCGATGGATCCGCGTACCGGCGAAATTTTGGCTATGGCAAGCCGTCCCTCTTACAATCCGAATCGTTTCTGGGATTATGATCAAGACGCTTGGAGAAATCGGGCGGTATCTTACATTTACGAGCCGGGTTCGACTTTTAAAGCGATTGTCGCCGGTGCGGCTCTGCAGGAAGGAATCGTTGCACCGAATCAAGTTTTTGTGGATCCGGGTTATGTAATGGTTTCCGGCAAGCGTATTCAAAATTGGAACGGAGCGAGTTTCGGGACGGTGACCTTTGCCGACGTTGTAAAACAATCTTTGAATACCGGCTTTGCCCTTGTCGGTCTGGATTTGGGAGCGGAAAAGTTGAACAGTTACGCAAAACTTTTCGGTTTCGGCGAACCGACCGGAATTGAATTGCCGGGCGAGGAAATCGGAATTTTGTACAATCCGGACGATATGGTTGATTCGGATATTGCGACAATGGCGATCGGTCAAAGTATTGCCGTGACTCCCTTGCAACTTATAACGGCTGTCAGTGCGATTGCGAACGACGGAATTTTACTCAAGCCTCACATTGTAAAAATGATAAAAAATGCGGACGGCACGACTTACTCCGAAACTCATGCGGAGGAAGTCCGAAGGACGATCGATTCCGCAACGGACAAAACTTTGGCGGGACTTTTGGAACAGGTTGTCGCGTCCGGCGGCGGTAAAAAAGCGTCTGCAAAAGGTTACAGGGTTGCCGGAAAAACCGGTACCGCCCAGAAAATTCGCGAGGACGGCTTGGGGTATGCGGAAGGCAGATATATTGCATCGTTCTGCGGATTTGCACCGGTCGAAAACCCTCAAATAACTTTGCTGGTAATAATCGACGAGCCTTCCGGAGGAAATTTTTACGGCGGACAAATTGCCGCTCCGGTTGCCGGAAGAATTTTTTCTCAGGTCATGCGATATATGAGAATAAAACCGAGCGGAGCGAATTACGGCGAAGATGAAGAAGATATTGATGAGGAAGTCGGAGAAGGCGATGCGGCTGTTTCTTTGACCGAACAAGTTCCGGAGAGAAAAATTGCCCCGCCGCCGCAGGAAGTCCCGCAAGGCAGCGTTGTCGTCCCGGATTTTTACGGCAAGAGTATTCGCGAGGCGGCAAGGATTGCAAACAATGCCGGACTTCGATTTGAAAGCGACGGCTCCGGTTTCGCGGTCGAACAGAGTATGGCGGCAAATACCGTTGTCGAGGCGGGAACGATAGTTACGGTTTACTTCAGTCCTTAGAAACCGGGTTGCCGGATAAAATTTTTTTCCGTCGAAAGGCAAAACTTTTTCGGCGGGAAATTTTTTTGGCATTGTTTCCGGCGGTTTTGAAAATTTTGAAAATTATTGAAAGATTGTGAAATCCGGTGTATAATTTCGCCAAAATTTCAGTTTGTGTTTAAGGGGGAGAAGAATTTGATTTACACGGTAACATTTAATCCGGCACTTGATTATATCGTGCGGCTCGATTCGTTTAAAACCGGCGGAATCAATCGCTTGAGTTACGAACAGGTACTTGCGGGCGGCAAGGGGATCAATGTTTCGATCGTTCTCGGAAATCTCGGTCACAAATCCGTTGCTCTCGGATTTTTGGCGGGATTTACCGGCGAAGAAATTAAACGCCAACTTAAAGACTTCAACGTCACCGAAGATTTTGTCCAAATTGAGGAAGGTTTTACCAGAATCAATATGAAGATAAAAGCTGAAGTCGAAACCGAAGTAAACGGACAAGGCCCGAAAATCAGCGAAGAAAAACGCGAAGAACTTTTCAAGAAATTGGAAAAACTCGGCGAAGGCGATACTTTTGTCTTGAGCGGTTCAATCCCCAACACTTTGCCCGACGATATGTACGAACAGACTCTTTCCCGCTTGCAGGGTAAAGGGATTCGTTTCGTTGTCGATGCGGAAAAAGGATTGCTGCTCAAAGTTTTGAAATTCAATCCCTGGCTCATCAAACCCAACAATCACGAACTCGGCGATATGTTCGGCGTTGTCCTCAAAACCGACGAAGAAATTGTCGAACACGCAAAAAAATTGCAGGAAAAGGGAGCCCGAAACGTCCTCATTTCAATGGCGGGCGACGGTGCAATTTTGTTGACGGCAGACGGAAAATATTACAAATCACCGGCTCCCAAAGGTACGCTTGTCAATTCTATCGGTGCCGGTGATTCGATGGTTGCCGGATTCTTGACGGGATTTATCGAAAGCAACGGCGATTATGAAAAAGCATTTAAAACGGGACTTGCGGCAGGTTCCGCATCGGCTTTCTCGGATCACCTTGCACGTCGCAACGAAGTCGAAGACCTTTTGAAAACGATAAGTTGAAAGTAAAAAAATGAAAGACGGTGATTAGAAATGAAGATAACAGATTTTATCCCGAAAAAATCCGTTGCTTTGAATGTTCACCCGTCAACAAAGCAGGAAGCAATAGATATGCTCGTCGATTTGCTTATGACGGCGGGGACAATCAAGGACAAGGGAACTGTAAGACGCGATGTCTTTAAACGCGAAACTCAAGGCTCCACAGGCTTGGCAAACGGGCTTGCAACTCCGCACGCTCAAAATGATTCCGTCAAGAAACCTTCAATCTCGGTCATCACTGTGCCGGAAGGCGTAAATTTCGATTCGATTGACGGAAAGCCGGCAAGACTTCTGTTTTTGTTCGCGGCTCCGGAAAAAGCCGACGACAAATCTTTGACGGAAATGGGCAGACTTGCGGTCTTGCTCATGGACGACGATTTTAAAGAAAGTTTGATAAAGGTTCAATCGACCGAAGAACTTTTTAAGTTAATCGACGCAAAAGAGGCGGAGAGAAACAAGGAAGATAACGAAGTTTCAATTCTCGGTGCGGAGGGCAAAAAAATTGTCGCGGTGACCGCCTGCCCGACCGGAATTTCTTCCTCGTTCATGGCTCGTGAGGCTCTGAAAAAAAGTGCCGAAAAATCGGGCATAAATGTTCGCGTCGAAGTTTACGGTGCGGCGGGAGTTTATCACGCTTTGACGGAGGAAGAAATCAAAGAGGCGGACGCTGTCATTATCGCGGTCAGCAGAAAAGTGCCGCTTGCCCGTTTCGACGGAAAGCCGATGATTGAAACTGTTGTCGGCACGGCAATTCGCAAACCGGATCAGATTTTTGAAAGAATAAAAGCCGGTCAGGCTCAAATTTTCCGGGCAACGGAGGACGATGAATCTTTCGGCGATAAGATTTTCAAAAAAATAAAAAGTATCTTCTCGTAAAATTTTTCAAGATGATGAAGGTTTGAAGAAAATTTTTAACTTCGTCAAAAAATCGGCGACATATATTTTTTCATTCGTTTCAATCGCCGATTGGAATTATAAATTTTTATTTGTGAAGGGGAAGTGATCTTTTATGAGAATCACGGAATTGCTCAAAAATCAGAGCATCCGTCTCAATGCCAATCCGGGCGACAAGCCGGGTGCGATTGCCATGCTTGCCGACCTTATGGAAGAAGGCGGAAATCTCAAAGACAAAGAGCAGTACAAAAAAGACGTTCTCGCCCGCGAGGCATCGGGAACGACCGGACTGGGCAACGGCATAGCCACTCCGCACGCCAAATCTGCCGGCGTAAAAACAGCGGGTCTTGCCGCAATGACCGTTCCGCAGGGTATTGACTTCCAATCAATGGACGGAAATCCCGCCAGACTTTTCTTCATGATCGCCGCTCCGGACGGCGGCAATGACGAGCATTTGCAAATCCTTTCAAAACTCGCCACAATGATTATGGATCCGGATTTCAAAGAGGCACTCATCAAAGCATCGACAAAAGAGGAATTTTTAAAACTTATCGACGACAAAGAGGACGGCAAATTTAAAGCGGCGGCGGGTGCGGCAAATGCGGCGGCTCCCGCTCCGACTGCGGATCACATTCAACTCCTTGCCGTC
>CAJOOE010000228.1 GCA_905236145.1 uncultured Selenomonadaceae bacterium | reverse complement strand
TTATATCCCCCGATTGAAATCGGGAGTTTTACGGCGTATTTTAAATAAAAATCACCGACTGCATTATACTACTTTTGTCAATGTATCATCGGGAAAAGGTTGCCGGGCGGTCGGTATTTGAAAAAATTTTGATTTTTCTTCTTGCTGTGTTATAATCTTTTCGGAAATACCGATACTTTTACTTTTGCGGAGAGTGTTTCAAATGATTGAAAAGATTTTCGGAAAATTTGTTGCGGCGGCGGTTTGTGTCGCCGATAAAGAAATTTGAGATATGCAGAAATTTTTTATGGGATTGGGGATCGCGTTGATAGTCGCGGGGATTTTCGGCAAGTCTTACACTTGGCATTTCGATCATCGCGAAGTTGAAAGTTTGGGAGATTATGCCGTCATGGAATTTTCTTCCTCCCGCGATGTTGACGGGAAACTTGAGGGAGCGAACCTCAGCCTTTGGGTTTACAGATATGACGATTCAAAATTCCTGCCGAAAGCCATACTTTTTACCGACGGCGCACCTTGGGAAATGAATACGATCACAAGACAAACTCCGGGACGCTGGCAAAACGAAAACAAAATGTTTTTGGTGCTGCCGAAGTCGAGTTTGAAGGACTTGGTAATTGCCAAAGAAGTCCGCTTGAAAATTTTTTATGACAACGGGCAGACAATCGACTTGCCGCTGAGTCAAAAAGACTTGGTCGCGTGGCAAAGAAAATTGCGTTGGTAAATCTTTCGGAAAGGCGGCGGGAAAAAATTGTCGAAAAAATTTTTTGCAACGATTATTTTTGTACTGTTAATTTCATTTAACGCTCAAGCCGTTCCGGAAATGAGCGGGGAGTTGCCGGCACAAAGTTCGGAGCCTTCGCCGGTCTTGACTTCGGAAAATTCCGGACTCAATCCGGGTTTTTCGGTGTCGCCTTTGCAAAACACCCGCCCTGTTCGACCGGGAGATCCTCTGCCGAATGTGACCGCAATTTCCGCAATTTTAATCGACGCGAAAACCGGTCACATAATTTACGAACGCGACGCAGAGAAAAAAATGTATCCGGCAAGCACGACAAAGATGATGACTTTGATAACGGCGTTGGAGTACGGGAAACTCGGAGACATTGTGACTGTCGGGGAAAATGCTTACGGTGCGGAAGGATCTACAATGTGGCTTGAAAGAGGGGAAATGCTTTCCCTCCGCGACCTGCTTTTCGGAATGATGGCGGTTTCCGGAAACGACGCCGCAATAGCCGTTGCCGAACATATCGCCGGGACTCCGGAAAAATTTGCCGAACAGATGACGAAACGGGCAAGGGAACTCGGTGCAAGAAATACAAATTTTACAAATCCGAACGGCTTGCCGGACGAAAAACATTTTACCACCGCCCGCGACCTTGCAATCCTTGCCGCATACGGCTACACTTTGGACGATTTTGAAACTTTTGTAAGCACGAAAGAAATAATTGTTCCGGGAATTAACGAGCCGCGTCAACTGCAAAACGAAAATCAAATGCTGTGGATTTATCGCGGCGGCAACGGAGTGAAAACCGGTTACACGGACGCGGCGGGGCGTTGTCTTGTCAGTGCGGCAAAGAGGGACGGTATTCAACTTATCGCGGTTGTTTTGGACAGTCTTTATATTTGGAATGATTCGATAGCCCTGCTGGACTACGGTTTTGAGCGGGTGAAATCGGAAACTTTGATTAAGAAGGGCGAAGTCGTGAAAAATGTTCCCATAATCGCGGGGAAAGAAAAAAATGTGACGGTGAAAGCCGCAGATGAAATTGTCCTTCCGATTTTTTCGGACGATCCGAACGCTTACGAGACAGAACGCGACCTTCCGAAATTTTTGAGTGCTCCGATAAGACGCGGAGAAGTCGTCGGTAAAATTGTCGTGAAATGCGACGGAAAAGAAATTGCCGCGACTGATTTAATCGCGACCGAAAATGTGGCACAAAAATCTTTCTTCCGTTGGCTGTTCGACAAAATAATTGATTGGTTTAAAGAAATTTTCGGACGTTGACGAAAAAACCGGTTGCGGTTAAAATCTTTTTTGCATAAACTTGTAAATTCAAATTCGAGAGGAGAAAAAATTTTTATGAAAATCATTTTGACGGGCGACAGACCTACCGGAAAATTGCACTTGGGGCATTACGTCGGAAGTTTGAGAGAACGAGTAAAACTTCAAGACTCCGGAAATTTTGACGAAATTTTTATAATGATTGCGGACGCTCAGGCTTTGACGGATCACGCCGGCACTCCCGCAAAAGTTCGCGAAAATATTTTGAATGTCGCTCTGGATTATTTGAGCGTGGGACTGGATCCGAAAAAAGCGACGATTTTCATTCAATCGCAAATCCCGGAGCTTTTCGAGCTTACCGCTTACTATATGAATATCGTCACGGTTTCGCGGCTGGAAAGAAATCCGACCGTAAAAAACGAGATCGCTCAAAAAGGTTTTGAAACGAGTATTCCCGCCGGATTTTTGTGTTACCCGGTAAGCCAGGCGGCGGATATTACCGCCTTTGATGCAAACGTCGTTCCCGTCGGCGAAGATCAGGCTCCGATGCTTGAACAGACCCGCGAAATTGTCCGCAAGATGAACGATCTTTACGGGGAAAATTTGCTTGTCGAGCCGGAAATTTATTTGCCGGGCAGTAAAGTTTGCGGCAGACTTCCCGGAATTGACGGCAAGGCAAAAATGAGCAAGACTTTGGGCAACTGTATTTATTTGAGCGACGACACCGCGACCGTTGCCGCGAAAGTCAAAGAGATGTATACCGACCCGCAACATTTGAAAGTCAGCGATCCCGGTCATTTGGAAGGCAACGCGGTTTTCACTTACCTGGACGCTTTCTGCGAAGATACCGCGACGCTTGACGAGATGAAGGAACATTATCAACGCGGCGGCTTGGGTGATGTCAAAGTCAAAAATTATTTGAAAGAAATTCTGGAAAATACTTTAACGCCGATTCGCTCCCGCCGGGCTGAATATGAAAATCGTCCCGAAGACGTTATGAAAATTTTGAAGGACGGCACGGACAAAGCGAGAGCGAAGGCAGCGGAAGTTTTGAGCCGGGTAAAACACGCAATGAAAATCAATTACTTCGGTTGATGTCCGGGACAGGAAATCGGGGAGCGGAAAATTTCTTTCCGACTTCCCACCTTCCCACTTGCAAACCTTTCCACCTTGCAAACACTTTCCACCTTGCAAACCTTTCCACCTTTACACCTTTCCACCTTTTTCCCGGATAATTTCGTCAATCTCTTTGAAAAGTTCCGGGACAAGTTCACTCTCCGGAACACGCCGGACAATTTCGCCTTTCCTGAAAACTATCCCGTTACCGTCCGAGCCGGCAATTCCCACATCGGCAACCCTCGCCTCTCCCGGTCCGTTTACTATACAGCCCATAACCGCGACGGTAATATTTATTTTTACGTCGGCAAGTTTCTTTTCGACTTTTGCGGCAATTTCCGGCAAATTTATCGTTGTCCGTCCGCAAGTCGGGCAGGCTATCAAAGTCGCTCCGTAATCCTTCAAACCGAGTGATTTTAAAATTTCGTTCGCGACTTTCACTTCGACAACCGGATCTCCGGTCAAAGATACGCGGATCGTGTCGCCGATTCCCTCTGCCAACAAAGCACCGATTCCGACGGCAGATTTTATCACTCCGGTATTTGCCGTACCCGCCTCGGTTATTCCCAAGTGCAGGGGATAATCGACTTTTTCACTCATCAGCCGGTAAGCCTTCAAAGTCAGCGGAACATCGTGAGCTTTGAGGGAAATTTTTATGTCAAAGAAATTTTCGTCCTCCAAAATTTTGACGTGTTCGAGTGCAGATTCAACCAACGCCTCCGCAGTCGGTCCGCCGTATTTTTGCAAGAGTTTTCGATTGAGCGAGCCGGCATTTACTCCGATTCTTATCGGAATATTTTTTTCTTTCGCCGCCGC
>CAJOOE010000227.1 GCA_905236145.1 uncultured Selenomonadaceae bacterium | reverse complement strand
TCGGCAACTTGTTGTTGAGTAAGGTTAAAGTCTTTACGGAATCGCTTTAATCCTTCAGCGTAAGTCATAAAAAACACTCCTTAAAAATTTCAAAAAAGTTTTTTTAAAAAAGTATTGACAACCGTATGGTTACCGCCTATAATACGCACATAGCAACCGAACGGTGGCTAAATTCAAAGGAGGTAGGTGATGATGAAAAAAATCGAAAGACTTCAGGCGGCAAGAATCAAGTCCGGCAAGACGCAACAGCAAGCCGCCGACGTGCTTGGAATGAGCAAACAAATGTACCAAAAATACGAATACGGAATGTCAAAACAAGCGATACAAACGGCAATTCGGATCGCAAAAATGTATGGTACATCAGTAGAACATTTGTGGGGCGGCAACCCCGCGTAAAGTGTAGCAAACAAACTTGAAAATTTAGTGATTTTAAGGGGGAAAAATGAATGGAGGTAAAGGCAATTCGCGTAAGCGAAAATCGGCAGTCGGCAGATGATTATTCTTTCATTCTTGACGGCAAGCGGTTGTATCTTGACCGCACGGCGGCGGACGATCCCGACCTGTTGACGCGCAAGGTTATCGAAGAACTCAAAACGGAGCGCAACAAAAACGCCGTCCTTCGCTACAAACTCAAGCGGATTCGCGAGATGACGGGTTAAAGGGGGCGCATTTGATGAAAGACAAATTGCCGGTTTATTACACGGTAACCGATGTGATGAAGATTCTTCATTGCGGCAGAACAAAGGCTTACAGCTTGATTCGGCGGCTTAACGAGGAACTCAACAAGCAGGGGAAAATCACTTTTCCGGGCAGATTGAGCCGGAAATATTTTCACCAAGTGACAAGTTAATTGGAGAGTTTAGGGAGAGGAGCAAAAACAATGGCAGATAAAACGAATTACGCGGCGGAAATCGCAAGCGTCGAAAGCAGAATCCGCGCAATCAACGGGGGAATCGAAGTTTTTCAGAAATGCGTCGATAAACTTCAAACGGAATTGGAGGTACTTCAGGCGGCTGAAAAGCAAGAGCGCACAGTCATCAGTGAAATCGACGCCATTCAGGATTGTATCGACGAATTTCCAATGGGAATGGACGACCTTTTCACGGGACCTGACGACTTTCTCACGGAAGTTGACGAACTTCAAACGTACTTGGCGGCTGAAAAGCAAAAGAAAGAGCGCAAAGCATGGTCGGATTTTGCTTATAAGATTATGTGCGATATTGACAAGTACGACGGGAAGGTTACTTTCACCGCTCAAGAGGGATCCGAAATTCCGTTTCATTCGGTTGAAACTTTCGACAATCACAAACTTATTTTGCAAGTCGAACGCACGGACGATGACAAATTTGCAATTTTTGTGGGATTCGGACTTTATGCGGTTTATGAAACACCTTTGCAGGTTGCCGACGTGCTTTACAAACTTATCGAAGATGTAAAAGCCGGCAAGGAAAAGTTCACTTTCCCGACGCAGAAAGAATACAACCGCGCCGAAAAAGCAGAAATTTACGCGCTTGCAAACAAGATCGCAGGTAATAAGAAAACGCTGATTAACGGGCGAGATTGGGAAAAGGCTTCGCCTGCCGTCAGGGAAATTATTGCCGGGATTATCGACAACGGTATTGATTCTTTCACAATCGGCGATTATCTCGAATACGACGCGTGATAAACAGTTAAAGGGAGAGGTCGAAATGGAAAGACTTGGAAACGGTATGTGGTACAGTGCGCGTTACGGCAATTTGCCGGCGTGGAGTTGGAAGGAATTTCCGGAAGAATTTTCGGAAGAGGAATACAGCGACAGACTTTACGACGAAGGCAACGAACGTGAACCGATCGATTATTACGACGGTTACGACGATTAACTTTGATTTTGAAACTTGCCGAAATGTCAGCCCATAGTGAAAAAAAAATTGTGCATAAAAAAGCGGCTAAGTTGCAAGCTGATGTTTTCGCAAGTTTTGAGATAAATCCGTTTACAAACAGACAAGGAATTTCGCTACCGATAAGTATTTGACTGATTAATTGTTAATGTTTGTAAAAATCCCGGCTTGTTTTGGGGGGTAATGCTCGCCGCTTATCCCCCACGGATAAGTCCGGATCCGGAATTGATTTCGGTCGTTGGCGATTGGTGGACGTTGACGGTCGAAATGAGTGCCGGAAAGCACTCAAGGCTCCAAAATATTCTCCTATCAAAAAAATTTTCTTCAATGTTCAAAATTGATTCGGTTGCCGATTTTGCCAACCTTCGGCAATCGAAATGAGTTTTGAAAAACTCAAACAAAAAAACGGCAAAAAAAAATGAGCCGTTTGCAAATTTAATTCTATGAGAGTTTATCACGGGAAGGAGAGAAAAGTCAATGAAAACCGTGAAAATGTCAATTCAAAATTTCAAGGGAATTGAAAACCTTGAAATTTACGCCGACGGTGAAAATGTTTCCGTTATCGGTGAAAACGGCACGGGCAAGACCACCGTTGCGGACGCTTTTATCTGGTGTTTGACGGGAAAACTTTTGGACGGTACGACGGGCGACAAAAACATTTTGCCGATTGGAAAAAACAACGTCAAGCCGAAAGTCAAATTGACTTTTGCCACAGGCAAGCGCGAATTTGGAGTCGGGCGGGAACTTTCCGCAAAATTTGAGGGCGACACTTTGACGGGAACGACGACAAAATATCTTTGCGACGGTGTAAACGCAACCAAAAAGCAATTCGACGTTTTCATCGGCGAGGTTGTTCCGTTTGACGCATTGCCTTATCTGATTCAGCCGAAAAACTTTTGCGCGGCGCATTGGACGGCTCAAAGAAAGTTGCTGTTGCAGATGTGCGGAAGTTTCGACGGTATTATTGACAAAGAAAAATTTTCGGAGATTCGCGACGAAATTAAACTTCACGGGGTGGAGTTTTTGCAAACGTCACTGAAACAGTCAATCAAGGAAAATTCGGACAAGCTGAAGGCAATTCCGATCACGATCAAAGCATTGACGGAGGAAGGCAAGCCGAGTGAATCGGCAAGCGACTTGCAAGCGGAAATTAGCCGTTACGAGGACGAACGGCAAGAAATTGACAAGGCAATTTTTAATCTTGAATATTCGCCGGCTGACAAGACAAAAATTTTGGCAGAAAGAATCAGCTTGAAACAATCCGAAATTTACGGCATACAGCGCAAGATTGATGAATTTGACGGGGCGCTTGAAGAATTGCGCGGGGAGTTCCGCAAAATTGCGAAAGAAAAGATTTGCCCGACTTGCGGACAAGATTTACCGGAGAACTTGATAAAAGCGAAAAAAAATTACATTAACATGACCGGTCAAGATGTCAAAGGGCAACGCACCGAAAAGGCGGCGGAATTGGAGAAATTGAACGGCGAACTTGCCGAACTCAAAAAGCAATTCGATGAAAACAAACCGGCAGACAATTCCGCAAAAATCGTTGAATTGAAAGAAAAACGTCGGGCAATTCAGACACTTCTTGAGGCGGCGCGGCAAAAACTTTTCAACGTTCAACAGTACGATAAAAATCAAAATCGTATTGAACAACTCAAAAAGGCGGAAACGGAACTTTCAAAAACCATAGCGGATTACGAGCGGAAAATGGCGTTGACAAAGCAATTTATTTGCGAACGTGTAGAAACCGTCGAAGATTCGATTAACGAAAAATTTTCAATCGTAAAATGGAAACTCTTTGATGTTGTAATGACAACGGGCGAGATAAAAGAATGTTGTGAAGCGATGATTGACGGAGTTCCTTATTCGACGCTTAACAAAGGCGGCAAGTTGACAGCCGCACTGGATATTCTGAAAACCTTGCAGGAATTTTACAAAGTGGAAATGCCGCTGTTTATCGACGATTGCGAAAGTTACACGTCGAACAGTTTTATCGAAATTCCGAATCAGATTTTCAAGTTGACGGTTTCGGAAGGCGTAAAAAAATTGACCGTAAAGGTAGAAAATCCGGAAGAAAAACCGGTTGAAAAATATGAAAATGTCAATGTTACCGCAAAAGCGGCTTGAACAGAGAGGAGAATTTTGAGATGGCAAACGAATTGATTATAAACCCGGAAAACTCAAATGCGGTTGCGGGTTTTACGACTGCGGCAGGTTTTAACCTTGTCCAGCGCGTGGCGAAATTGTTTTCAACGTCGTCAATGACCCCCGTGCAATATCAGGGGGAGAAAAATATCGGAAATTGCATTATCGCGGTAAATATGGCAAACCGTTTGGGAGCGGATCCGCTTATGGTAATGCAAAATCTCAATGTTATTCAAGGCAAGCCGTCCTGGTCTAGTGCGTTTATGATTGCGCTTTTCAACGGTTGCGGCAAATTTGCGCCTATTCGTTATCGCGAAACCGGAGAAAAAGGCACCGATTCGCAGGGAATGATTGCCTACACCTACGACAAGGCAAACGGTGAAATTATCGAAGGCGCGGAAGTTACAATCGGACTTGCAAAGGCTGAAGGTTGGTACAACAAAGGCGGGTCAAAGTGGAAAACGATGCCGGGGCAAATGCTCCGTTATCGTGCGGCAACTTGGCTTATCAGAACTACCGCACCGGAATTGACTTTCGGACTTTACACTCAAGATGAAGTTATCGATATTACGCCGCAAAACAATTACAAAACACCCGAATTTGCCCGCGAAGTCGAAAACATAAAAACGAAAACGGCGCAGGAAAGCCAACCCGCCAAAACGGCGC
>CAJOOE010000226.1 GCA_905236145.1 uncultured Selenomonadaceae bacterium | reverse complement strand
TTTTAAAAACAGAAATTTGCGGTATAAAAATGAATACGCCGATTTTGACGGCATCCGGGACTTTCGGATTCGGGGAAGAATTTGAGGATTTCGTCGATTTTCAAAAACTCGGCGGCGTGACCGTGAAATGTACCACTTTGAAACCTCGCAGAGGAAATGACGGAGTAAGAATTACCGAAACACCTTCCGGAATGTTGAATTGTATCGGCTTGGAAAATCCCGGCGTCGAAGAGTTTTTGACAAAAATTTTGCCGCGAATAAAAGACAAAATGAATGTCATCGTTAATATTTCCGGCTCGTCCGTCGAAGATTACGGCTCCCTTGCAAAACTTTTGGACACGGACGGCGTTAAGGCGATCGAATTAAATATTTCCTGCCCGAATGTAAAAGACGGCGGAATAATTTTCGGGACGGATCCGAAGGCGGCGGCTCAAGTGACTTCTGCGGCGAAAAAGATGACAAGCAAGCCGGTTATCGTGAAACTCAGCCCGAATGTAACCGACATTACAAAAATTGCTCTTGCCGTCGAATCTGCCGGAGCGGATTGCATTTCGCTGATAAATACGCTCATGGGAATGGAAATAAATATTCACACGCGAAAACCGACGCTCGGAAACATTACCGGCGGTCTTTCGGGCAGAGCGATAAAACCGGTTGCCCTGCGTATGGTGTGGCAAGTCGCTCAAAAAGTCAAAGTTCCGGTCATCGGCATGGGCGGCATTTATACTGCGGAGGACGCGATAGAATTTTTGCTGGCGGGAGCGTCTGCGGTTGCCGTCGGTACGGCGAATTTTTCAAATCCCGGCGTGACGGGTGAAATTGCGGACGGGCTTGAAAAATATTTGCGGGAACAAAATTTAAAAAATGTGCGTCAGTGCGTCGGAGCGTTGGTGTGTTGATAACTTTTAACATAAGAATTTTCGGAATAGTTCAAGGCGTGGGATTTCGTCCTTTCATCGCGAATCTTGCCGAAGAATTTCAAATTTCCGGCAGCGTTGCAAACAAGGGTTCATACGTCGATATTTTCGCTCAAGGCAAGCGGGAGGAATTGAAAAATTTTATCGCGGCAATTCCGGCAAAGGCTCCGGAGCGTTCCGCAATTTTGAAAATCGACACGACCGAAATTTCCGGCGACAAAAATTTTGACGGCTTTAAAATCATAAACAGCGAACGGGAAAAGGGAGATATTTTTGTTTCTCCGGATATTGCGATTTGCGACAAATGCCGGGCAGAGCTTTTCAATCCCGCCGACAGAAGATATTTGCACCCGTTCATAAATTGCACGGCTTGCGGGCCGCGATTGACGATTTTAAAAAATATGCCTTACGACCGGGAAAGGACGAGCATGGGAGATTTTCCCATGTGCGAAAAATGCTCCGGCGAATATCACGATAAAAATTCCCGGCGGTACGACGCTCAACCGGTCTGCTGCAACGATTGCGGACCGGAAGTTTATGTTTTCGGAAAAGATATTTCCGGCGGCGACGCGATAAAATTTGCAAGAAAAATTATTGCCGGCGGGGGAATTGTCGCGGTTAAGGGAATAGGCGGTTTTCATTTGGCTTGCGATGCCGGAAATTTTGCCGCCGTTCGCCGGCTCCGTAACAATAAAATTCGACCGACGAAACCTTTTGCGGTTATGTTCCGAAACCTTGACGAACTGAAAAAAAGTTGCGTCGTGACGGAGGACGCAGAAAAAATTTTGGAAAGTCCGCAGAAACCGATTTTACTTTTGCCGAAAAAAAAATCCGGACACATTGCCGAAAACGTCGCTCCGGAAATAAACAAACTCGGTGCCTTTCTGCCTTACACGCCCTTGCATTTGCTTTTGTTCGATTATCCGGACGAAATTGAAAATTTTCCCGCCGCACTTGTGATGACAAGCGGCAATCCTTCCGGCGTTCCGATTTCGATTGACGACCGGGACGCGGCGGAAAATTTCGGCGATTTTTGCGACGCGATTTTATCTCACAATCGAAAAATTTTGCTCCGTGCAGATGACAGCGTCGCGGATTTTTTCGCCGGAGAAATTTCAATGATTCGCAGAAGTCGCGGTTACGCCCCGCTCCCGATTTTCATAAATTCAAATTCCCGGAAAAATATTTTGGCTGTCGGCGGGGAATTGAAAAATACTTTTTGTCTTGCGAAAAACAATCTGCTTTACGCCTCGCCTTACATCGGCGATATGAGCGACTTGCGGACGGTTGAGGTTTTGAAAAATTCGATTGAGCGAATGAAAGATTTGCTGGAAATTTCGCCGGAAATTGTCGCCTGCGATCTCCACCCACGCTATCACACGACGCAATTTGCGGAAAGTTTAAATTTGCCGGTCGTAAAAATTCAGCACCATTACGCCCACATTTTAAGCTGTCTTGCCGAAAACAATTTTCCGGGCGAAGTTATCGGAATTTCGTTTGACGGGACGGGTTACGGGGACGACGGGACGATTTGGGGCGGGGAAATTTTTGTCTGCGACGCGAAAAATTACAAGCGGATCGGTCACATTTCAAAATTTATTCAAGCCGGCGGCGATAAATCCGCTCGCGAAGGTTGGCGAATTGCAATTTCTCTGTTAAAAGATTTTCCGGACGCTTGCGACCTTGCGAAAATTTTAAACCTTGCCGAGCCGGAGAAAATCGACGGACAACTTTTTTTGCTGAAAAATAATTTGAATTGTATACCTTCGACGAGTGCGGGAAGGGTTTTTGATGCTGTAAGTGCGGTTGCGGGGATTTGCAAAAGTTCGACTTATGAAGGCGAGGCGGCGATGAAATTGCAAGCCCGGGCGGAGCGGGGAAAAGACGTTGAGCCGGGAAATTTTGAAGTGGGAGAAGATTTGATTTTGCCGACGGACAAACTTTTTGAAGAAATTGTCCGGAGAAAAATTGAAGGCGGGAACGTCTGCGACCTTGCGAAATTTTTTCACCTTTCTCTTGCGGAAATGATTTCCTCCGCCTGCGAAAAAATTTCCCGCCGCGAAAATATAAAAACCGTCGCATTGAGCGGCGGCGTATTTCAAAATACTTTGCTGTTGAAATTGACGATTGAAAACCTTCAAAAACGCGGCTTGAAAATTCTCAGGCACCGGACAATCCCCGCCAACGACGGCGGAATTTGTATCGGTCAAGCCTTCGGATTATTTTTTAATCTTGTTTGATTTCCAAAATTTCGTACTCTATGACTCCTGCGGGAGCGTGGACTTGAATGACATCTCCGACGACTTTCCCCATCAAAGCCGCTCCGACGGGTGATTCGTCGGAAATTTTGTTGTTGTCCGGGTCTGCCTCTGTGGAGCCGACGATCATATAAGTTTCGTCTTCGGCAAATTCAATGTCGCGAATTACGACGGTCGTACCGATTGAAACGGTATCGCCGTTTTCGTCGCCCTTGATAATTTCGCTGTTGTTGATCTTGTTTTCAAGGTCTTGAATTTCGCCTTCAAGAAATGCCTGTTCGTTTTTGGCATCGTCGTATTCGGAATTTTCGCTGAGGTCGCCCAGTGCAATGGCCGCCTTCAATCTGTCGGCAACTTCGATTCTGCGGACGCTTTTCAGATAATCCAACTTTTCAACGAGTTTATCGTAACCGTCTTGAGTGAGCATTACTTTTTTTTCGGACATTGTAAAATTTTACCTCTCTTTTCAAAAATAATGTGGTGATTGTACGGATTGCATTTAATCGGTACAAACCGCCGCAGAATATTTATCACATTCCGCCCGGAAACGCAAGAGAAAAAAATTTTTGTCAAAAAATATTGGCAAGAAAAAACCGGCACACCCTTCGGCGTACCGGAATTTCATCTATGTAAACCGCAAAATTTACAAATTGGTGGGCAGGGATGGATTCGAACCATCGTAGCAAATGCAACGGATTTACAGTCCGCCCCCTTTAGCCACTCGGGCACCTACCCTCA
>CAJOOE010000225.1 GCA_905236145.1 uncultured Selenomonadaceae bacterium | reverse complement strand
TCGGAATGCTCCATGCCCGCGACGAACTGAACGGAGCCAGAGACGCCGCAAGTTATTATGAGCTTTGGGCGGACGGTGCGTCCGGAAAGCCCGATTTGCCGCTTGGGTTCCAGCCAGCCGCCTTCAACCAAAGGTCGCGTGCAAGCAAAGTCGCCGTTCAAAACTTCGGCAAGTTCACGAACAAGATTTAAATCCTCTTTCTTTTTTATGCCGCGACCCGCCACGACCAAAACTTCAGCGTTTTCGATTCCGATTTCTTTTGGCTTTTCCGTTATGCTCAAAACTTCAACTTTGCTCGTGAATTTAGCGGCGTCCAATTCCAACGGCTCAATACTGCCGGAAATTTCGTCGCTACGTTTTGGCGCGTCCATAATTTTATAACGAACAGTTGCCATTTGCGGACGGTGATTGGGTGTGAGAATCTCCGCCATGATATTTCCGCCGAACGCGGGACGAATTTGAACGAGGTCTGTATTTTCGTGAATGTCAAGGATTGTGCAGTCAGCCGTTAGCCCCGTATAGAAATGAGCCGCCACCCTGGGCGCAAGCTGACGACCGACGGGAGTTGCTCCGACTAAAATTGCCGCCGGCTTCACTTTGTTTATAAAATTTTCAAAAGCCGTGGCGTAATTTTCAATGTCGAACGCGCGAAGTTTTTCACTGTCGCAGATAAAAACTTTGTCAACGCCGTAATGCAAAACTTCTTGCGTCTGCTGAAAAATATTTTCTCCGATAAAAACGGCGTACACGGGCTGATTAATTTTTGCGGCGAGTTCCCGCGCCTTACCGATAAGTTCGTAAGTGACAGGATGAATTTTTCCACCGACGTGGTCAACATAAACCGCAATGCCGCGCCAAGCAGATTTATCAATTTCGGTTGTCGCTTCCTCGACGAATTCAAAAACACCCGCGCCCCGTTTCACACACAGCTTGCAAAGTCGGCAAGCAGAATTGATTTCGATTTTGCCGTTGATATTTTCCATTGCTCCGAACGGACAAATTTTTATAAGCGCGGCGATGTCTTGCACCTTTTCATTATGTACGATTAATTTTCCCATGATGACCTCCTGTCACGCAGTAAATTTCATTTTCTTTAACGCGGCATAAATTTGCTCGGATAAATCTTCGCCAGAACCCGTCCACGTCTCTTGCACTTTGTCGGAAGTCGGCGGGAAGATTCTCTGAACTTTGGTCGGCGAGCCGTCAAGCCCGTAATGTTTTTCATTTTTATCCGCCATGTCGTTTAGCGTATAAAGGCTAATCTCTCTGTTGGCGGTTGCCTTTTGTTTTTTATATGAAGGCAAGCGCGGTTCGCAAATATCTTTTTGAACCGTGATGAGGCACGGGAAAGGAACTTTCAATTTCTCGATGTCTTCGCTCATTTCCATATCAACAATTATGTGAGCGTCCTCCACCTTGTCGATTGAGCGGACATTGCACACGCAAGGAACGCCGAGCATTTCCGAAACTTCCGGTCCGACTTGAGCAGTGTCGCCGTCAGTAGTTTGAAGTCCGCAGATTATGAGGTCGAACTTGCCGAATTTTTTTATGCCTTGCGAAAGTGTGTAGCTTGTGGCGAGAACGTCCGCGCCGCCAAATTTTCTGTCGGTGATTAATCCGCCCTTGTCCGCGCCCATTGCGAACGCCTCGTAAAGTATCGCTTTGGCTTGCGGCGGTCCCATTGTGAGGACGTTGACATTGCCGCCATATTTTTCGCGAAGTCTCAGTCCCGTCTCCAATGCGAACAGATCATAAGGATTCATCTTTGCATCTGCGCCGCTGCGTTTGAGTACACCGGTCACGGGATCAACTTCGACTTTGTTCGAGCCGGGCACTTGTTTTATACACACCAAAATTTCCATCAACGCAATCTCCTTAGTTTCATTGACATAAATTTAATTTTATCAAGCCCCCAAAAGTTTGATTAAATCAGACTTACTCGGAGGTTTTTGCTTTGTAATAACCAAAATTACTATATCAGCCGCGCAAAGATTTTTCAACCGTCTCTTCGTAAAGTTTAAACCTTTCAACGAGAATGGCTGATTCATCGTCCAAAAATTTTTTTGAGCAACTCGGCTCGAATGCATTTTACAGAGCGTTGACTGCGAGGGTAATCCGCCCGACCGAATAACTCTATTGACCTAATGAAAAATATCTACTAAAATCAAACAACGGTGTTTTGTAAATTGCCGGTTGAAAAAATTCTATGGCAAATAAATTGAGGAGGACATATGGTTTTTGCAAGTCTATTTTTTGTGTTCGTGTTCTTGACGGCAAATCTTTTATCGCAATTAATCC
>CAJOOE010000224.1 GCA_905236145.1 uncultured Selenomonadaceae bacterium | reverse complement strand
CGCATCAATTCCGCCGAATCTGTAAGAATCGGCAATCCAAAATTCACCGGAAGAATAGACCTTCAAAGTATCGTTTTTCTCCCCGCCCATATACCGGGCAACGTCGTCCGAATAATTGAAAGTATTGTCGGACTCCTTGTTGCCGACTTTTGCTTTAATCAAATCGTCCGAAGTGTCTGTGTATCTGAAAATTGAATTTACGTCGCTTGAAGAAGTTTCAACATAAACTTTGCCGCCGTCCGACATATTCGCGGTGATTTTACTTCCGGAGCGGGTGATTGAATTTATTCCGCCGTTTACAAAATGGACGACGTCGTTATCTGCCGTGAAATTTTGGAAAGTGTCCGTCCCGTCGCCCTGCATATACCAGAAAGTATCTGTGCCGCTGCCGCCGATGAGAGTATCGGACGAGGAGCCGAGTCCCCACATTGCGGAATCACCGGAGCCGGCTTTCAAAGTATTGCTGATTGAATTTCCGACGAGTATAAGGAAATTATTTGATGCCGAGCCGTCAATAACGTCAATACTCACATATTTATTTTTGTCGTTGCTCCAAATTTCCACGCTGCCGACGCTCTCCGGAATCGTCAAAGTATCGGTCTTTCCGCTCCCGCCCGTATACTTTTCGATTTCCGGCGAGTAAGTGAAATTTTGAGGTTTGGAGGTTGCCGAACTTGACGAAGAACTTGAGGACGAAGAAGAACTTGACGAGGAACTTGAGGAGGACGAACTTGAAGAACTTGAAACCGAAATTTCTCTGTCCGGATCTCTGTCGTTTGCCGCCTGATAAGCCAAATATCTCAACAGCATATAACCTGCGGCGTAAGTATCGGTACTTGCACTGTTCTTGTTCAGTACGCTTTTGAGTTTTGAAGAACTTGACGCGAGGGAAACGAGGTTATCATATCTCTTGTCGTCAATTCCGTGAACGAGTTCCGCAATTCCTTCGGCAAAGGCGTAAGGATAGGAAGTAAAATAATCGACGTTCGCAGACATTACCGCATGAACGAGTTCATGGGCAATCGTTCTGTCAAGGTAAAGCGTCGCATCGTCAGAAACGCCGTTCGGATCGTTTTTCGGCGCGATTCCGGAATAATAGCGAGTATTTATTTTAAGTTCTATGTTCGTGGTTTTCTGCCCGTAATTTGTTGAAGTGACGGCAAGCCTTCCGTCCGCAGAATTATAAAAGCTGACGGTCATTGTCTTTACCGAGGGACCGTAGCCGGTGAAAGCCAAGCCGAAAGAATCTTTCGCCAAAGTCAAAGCCTCATCTATCCACCAGGTATAGAGTGCTCCGACAATCCATTTTTGATCGTCGTTAAGAGAACTTGCCGCCGGAACATAAACGGTCAAACCTTGCTTGTAAAAATCGGTTGATTCCGGGTAAGACCAATCGCCGTTTTCCGGGACAATGCTTTCCTTTGTCTTTGCGGTCGAGGAGCCGCCGGCATCGGAACCGGTGATCGCTCCGGTGTCTTCGTTATCCAAAATTATTCCGCACTGTTCTTTCAAAAATCCGGTGTAATTTCCGTTATATGCACTGCAATCTTTTGCCATAGTTTCAATGACATTTTGCCAGCTTGTAAAATTTGAAACGGAAGTTACAGCCTCGCTCAAAGCCGTTTTACCGGAAGAGGACGTTGAGTCCAAAACTCCCATAAAATTTTTTATAACTTCCTGTGCATTTGCCATAATAAATTCCCCCTTAAACTTAAGGAATTTATATCACAAATCCACGCCCGCCGGCAAGAGTTTGCAAAAATTCGGAAAATATTTAACCGGATTTTAATGAAAAAATTTTTTCGTGTTTTCCGGATTATTTTCATACCGGCATTGACATTTTTTCTTCCAAAATATAAAATAATCGCAATAAGAATCGGACACGGGTGCCTTTAAGGAAGGGGGCGAATGTCATGCCGACCATTGATACGACGGTTAAACAAAGCAGTATGATTATGGATGTTGCGACGAAATTTTTCGGTTCAAATTACGACGCTTACAAAAAATCTCTGCTCGTGGAACAGCCGCTTGAAACCAACGGCGATTTTGTCAATTACAATTTCGGCAACTTGACTGACACTTTGGAGGATTACAGGGAAGAGAAAGAATCTTTCGACGACGAACTTGAAGATAAAGTTTCGTCGTTGAAAAAGTCTTCCGACGATGTAAAAAATCTCGGCAAAGATGAGGCGGTTGCCGCAGAAAATCGGGAGGCGGCACAAGTTGCAAAGAAAAATGAGCCTGCCGGCGCACTTTCGCGAATCGCGGAATTTTTGACCGCAGAAGGTCCGCCTCCGCCCGTAAAAACTCCGGATGAAATCGAATCGACGGAAGAAGATATGCCGGAGGATTTGCGACAAAATTATTCCAAAGTTCAAACTCTTGTCCGCGACTATAATTCAACGGTTTCTTATCTGAATGAAAATCGCGGCGTTTCGGGAAATGTTGCGACTTTGGCGGACAGTTTCGGCGACAACGGGGACTTGGAAGATTCACTCAAGACCATAGGAATTTCTTCCGACTCTTCCGGCGGTCTTTCGATAACCGCAAGCACTTTGAAGAAGGCTTTGACCGAAAAGCCGAAAGACGTTGACGATGCTCTCGGTGCGGAAGGATTGGCGGGAAAATTGGACAAGCAGATTGACAGAGTAAATTTTCAACGCGACAAACTTTTCCCGAATATCGCAAAATTTGTCGGCAGCGACGTTTCCGATTCTGCGGAAGGTCTCTATTCCGTTCGCACTGCAACGGCAACGCATTACCGCAGACCGGAAGGCACATTGTTTAATATGTTCGCGTGACGCAAAAAAAATTTTTTGAGGAGGGCAATTAAGTGGCAAACAACAAGGTTTATGCTTTTCTCGGACCGCATTGTTCCGGAAAATCCACGATGGTTTCTCAACTGATGTCT
>CAJOOE010000223.1 GCA_905236145.1 uncultured Selenomonadaceae bacterium | reverse complement strand
GGAATTTTCTTCGTCGCTTGAAGTTTTATCCTCGCCGGAATTTTCTTCGTCGCTTGAAGTATTATCCTCGCCGGAATTTTCTTCGTCGCTTGAAGTATTATCCTCGCCGGAATTTTCTCCGTCGCTTGAAACTTCTTCAACATTTCCGGCATCTTCCGATTTTTTTTCTTCTTCCGGCTCCGAAGTTTTATCCTGCAAAAGGTATTTGTTTACGGCTTTCGGGTCGGGAAGATCCCAGAGTTTTAACATACTCTCTATCGGCGTGATAAAAAAAGTATACGGACTCATTTCCTTGAGTCCCGCCGCCAATGCACCGACAAGTTTGCCGTTGATGTAAACCGGACTGCCGCTCATACCCTGAAGAACGCCGCCGGTTTTTTCGATAAGTGTACCGGACGCTTTCGCCATAATCATTTTTGAAGAACCCTTGCCGTTATCCATAAGCCCCACAATGCTCACGTCGAACGGCTCGATAATTCCGGAATTGTCTATGACGGTATAAGCCTTTCCGTTCATTCCGCTTTTTACTTCATCAATCGGCATTATTGCCGGCATAGCCGCCGCCCGTCCGGCGACAAATATAACGGGGACAATCGCAAGAAAAAATTTTCTGATAAACCCGTGCAAATTTTTCACTCCGTTTCGGAAAAAAAGATTTTATAAGTCCGTGCGTATTATAGCACCTTTCACTTAAACTTCATAGACATAAGCCAAAATTTTTTTACTCCGAAAAAAATTTTCTTTCAACCTCAAAATAAAATCTTAAAATGATTATAAATCCGGCGACAAGTTGATTATATGTTTGTTTGCATTTTACGCCGAAAAGTTTTATAATCTCTCTGCCGATTCAGTTTTTATTTTAAACGGGAGGTGAACATATGCTCGACAGAGTTATAAGATTTTTCATAACATTGACTTTCGCCATAGCCGGCGGAGCACTTTTCAGGCTCGCAAGTCCGCTTGTGACGAATTTCATCACCGCAGAATTTTTTCAAGTCGATACCGGAATTTTTAAATTGTCTTTAATTCATCTCGTTTGTATTGTCACCGGTGCGATTTCGGGTGCATTGGGAGGTTGGCTGGTATCGCCTTTTTTAATCGGAAGACTTGAGAAATTTGCCGGCTTTGTGGAAAACCGGTTGAGCAAAATGCCCATGAACGACGTTATTGCCGGGATCGTCGGTTTGGCAACAGGACTTATTATAGCTAATTTATTGGGGAGTGCGTTTTCCGGTATTCCCGTCGTCGGAAGTTATATACCGATTGTGTTCAGCATTGTTTTGGGTTACATAGGAATAAGAATAACCATAAAGAAACGCAGGGAACTCGCCGGCTCTTTTGAATTTATTCCGAAGATGCTGAAGGAAGTGTTAAAGAGTCGCGAAGGTGAAAAAAATTCCGACGTGCAACCGGTTGACGAAGTTTCTGAGAAAGAAATTCCGAAGTCGGCTTTGCAGACTTCCGAAAATGAGGAAAAGCCGAAAGTCAATTTGATAAAAGCAGACAAGAGCAAAAATTTCAAATTGCTTGATACGAATGTTATAATTGACGGGCGAATTGCGGATATTTGCAAGACCGGATTTTTGGAAGGTACTTTGCTTATTCCGGTTTTTGTCTTGGAAGAACTTCAACATATTGCCGACTCTCAGGACAGTTTGCGGCGGGTCAGAGGTCGCAGAGGTCTTGACGTTCTGGAAAGAATACGCAACGATGCGGATTTGGACGTTGAAGTAATGAACGTGGATTTTAAAGATATTCGCGAAGTTGACTCTAAACTTGTCCGGCTCGCTCAACAGGTCGGCGGCAAGATTATTACAAATGATTTCAATTTAAACAAAGTCGCTCAACTTCGCGGCGTTTCCGTCCTCAACATCAACGATTTGTCAAACGCCGTAAAAGCTGTGGTAATTCCCGGCGAAACAATGAAAGTACAAGTTGTAAAGGACGGCAAGGAACCCGGTCAGGGTGTCGCATATCTGGACGACGGTACCATGATTGTAATAGAAAACGGCCACCGAT
>CAJOOE010000222.1 GCA_905236145.1 uncultured Selenomonadaceae bacterium | reverse complement strand
GTGAGAGAGGACGGATACCATGATTATTTTACCGGCAATAGACATTCGCGGCGGCAAATGCGTCAGATTGACAAAAGGCGATTTTAACAGCGAAACGGTTTTTTTTGAAGATCCGGTCGATGCTGCCGTGAAATGGCAGGAGGAGGGAGCAAAATTTCTGCACGTCGTGGATTTGGACGGAGCGAAGGAAGGCACTCCCATGAATATTTTTGCGATAAAACACATCGCGGAGTCAGTCGATATTCCCATTGAAGTCGGCGGCGGTATTCGCACTTTGGAAGATATTTATAATTTTGTCTGCATGGGTGTCAAGCGTGTAATTTTGGGAAGTGTCGCGGCGGAAAATCCGGAACTTCTTCGCGAGGCGGTCGAGGAGTTCGGGCAGGAAGCCGTTGTCGCCGGAATTGATTCAAAAGACGGTTATGTTGCCGTTCACGGCTGGGAAAAGTCAAGCAAAATTCGCACTCACGAACTTGTCAACATCATGGGAGATTGCGGAATTTCAACGATAATTTGCACGGATATTTCACGCGACGGAACTTTGGAAGGAATAAACGCAAACTTTTTTGCGGAAGTCGCGGCAAAGTCCGGACTGTCGGTCATTGCGTCCGGCGGGGTGAGTACGCTTGACGATATAAGGATTTTGAAAGATTACGAAATTGACGGCGTATCCGGCGTGGTTGTCGGCAAGGCGATTTATACCGGTGCGATTGATTTGAAAGAGGCTTTGAAAATTGCGGAGGGATAAATTTAAGTGCTTACCAAAAGAATTATTCCCTGCCTTGACGTAAAATCCGGGCGGGTCGTCAAGGGAACGAATTTTGTCGGATTGAAAGACGCCGGCGATCCGGTGGAACTCGCAAAGAGATATGACGAAGAAAGAGCGGACGAATTGGTCTTTCTGGACATTACCGCCTCGCACGAGGGACGCGGTACGATGGTCGAGGTTGCAAAAAATTGTGCGGCTCAAGTCTTTATCCCCTTCACCGTCGGCGGCGGTATCAGAACGGCGGACGATATGCGGGTTATGTTGAAGGCGGGAGCCGATAAAATTTCCGTCAACAGTGCGGCGGTGAAAAATCCGGAAATTATTAGCGACGGTGCAAAGAAATTCGGCAGTCAGTGCGTTGTTTTGGCGGTTGACGCGAAGAGGAAGGAAAGCGGCGGCTGGGAAGTTTTCGTAAACGGCGGCAGAACTCCCACCGGCTTGGATTGTATCGAGTGGGTGAAAAAAGCGGTTGCGTTGGGAGCCGGCGAAATTCTTTTGACGAGTATGGACGCGGACGGGACAAAAGACGGCTACGACATAGAACTTACCCGCACGGTTGCCGAGTGCGTAAATGTTCCGGTGATTGCGTCCGGCGGTGCGGGAGAATTGGAGCATTTTTACAGAGTTTTGACTGAAGGAAAGGCCGACGCAGTCCTTGCCGCCTCTGTTTTTCACTACGGAAAATATACCGTTCGCCGGGTGAAGGATTACCTTGCCGGGCGTGGAGTAAATTGCAGATTTTGAGGAGATTGATTTATGCTTGAAACCAATACGCTGAAAATGCAACAACTTGAAAGACGTGTTGCCGAGCTTGAGAAAATCGTAAAAAATTTGGACAACGAACTGAAAACTCAAAAACAGACTTTCGAGCGGCAAATTTCTGATTTGAAAAATCGTCAGGGATCTCCCGGCGAAAATTTTTCCGCTCCCAAGACTGTGCCGAATAAAATTTCAATGCCGAAAACCGGCGGACTGTCAAAGCCGATTTTTTCGCAGGCAAAGCCGGTCGCCGGCACCGGAAAATTTAATTTTTCCGCAACAAAAAAATTCGGGACTGCCGGTCTTGCCGTTTCTCTGCAAAATAATCCGATTGTCACGAATTTAAAAAATGATTTCAATATGTTCAATTCCCTTGCCGGCAGAAATTTGAGCATGGCAAGGGACGATTTCGTCAGAAAATATTCGGCTCAAAGTTTTACCTGCGTAAACAGCGACGAACTTTTGGCTCAACCGAAAACCGCACCGGAATTTATTTTCACGGAAGGCGGCGAGTATTGGGCGATTCAGTTGACGGATACGAGTTTTGCCGTCGTCCCCAATGTCAAAACTTACACGGAAGAAATTCACAACGGGCGGGCGATGAGTCAAATTTTCGCGTCAAATTTCGTCGGCAGTCCCTGCGAAAAAATTCGCATTGAGGAGCCGGCATTTTTTGAAAGCGTCGGCGAAACTTGGACTTGCAAGCGTAAGGGAAAATTAAATCTTTGGTGAAATTTACTTTCGCAAGCCGCCGCCGGTTTCAAAGTCAAAGAGAGATTCACATTCTTCGACAATTTCTTCGACTTCCGGACGGTTTGAAAATTTAAGCAGATTTTTATAAAAATTTTCCCGGTGAACCACGACCGAGCGAATAAATCCCGCCGAATAATCCGGAAAAATTCCTTCGCCGTCGCAAAGTTTCCAAAAATTTTTTACGTTCTCCTCCGGGTTTAAGTCGTATTCGATTCTGTGTAAAATTCGCGACAGTTGCGCACGGATTTCCGGAGTAAACATTGATTTTAACAGCGACAATTCCGGCATGGAACGTTCTGCACGGACAAGCCAAAATTCGACTTCCAGATCGTCGCCGAAATTGTCAAAACCGCAGTCGAGAAGTTTTTTCAAAAGTTCCGGCGGTGATTTTTTTTTGACCGGAGCCATTCGGACGTTTTTATAAAAAGATGCGTATAAAATTCTTTCAAATTCCGTCTGCGTGTAGAATCTTGAAACTATCCCGCCGAACATTCCCCGCATAAGCCTTTCCAAAATTTTCCAGTGCCGGATATTTCTGAAACTTGTCAGCCAAAATCCGGTTTGTTTCAGGTAGCCGGAAAATCCCGCCGCCGTGTCCTGAGGATTTATCACGACTTCCAATGTCAAATCTCCGATTATCATATCGAAAAATTCTTCCGGGAAAGGCAATTTGACTTCGCGATAATCAAGCACAAAAATTTTTGTCTTTTCGTCGGCGAATTTCTCCGGAGCGTCCTCGTCCTCCGTCACAAAAAAAATTTCTGCCGTCGGAAACATTTTTCGCAGTTGCGGCAAATATTCCGCAGTTTCCGCAACCAAAATATTTTTCATTTTCAAAAAGTCGTCGCCGTCTATAAAATTTGTCAATACCGGTTTGATGTCTTCCATAAAGTTACCTTTCCAAAAAGCAAAAAGCGATTCGGTAAATTTTACCGGATCGCCGCAGGTGATTTTCAAAAAAATTATCAGTTGTCCGATTCGAGCAGGCCGTAAGCTCCGTCCGCACGTTTATAGACCACGCAAATTTCATTTGTCTGTGCATCGCGGAAAACGAAGAAATTGTGATTGAGGAGATTCATTTGCATTATCGCCTCTTGTACGTCCATCGGCTTGACGACAAATCTTTTTGTCTTTACGATCGGATATTCTTCACTGCCGTCACCGGTATCCACGCGAGTCGGGGGATCTTCGACAGCCTCGGCCTTAAAGCCGCCTTCACGCATACGCTTTTCAAGTTTCGTCTTTTGTTTGTGAATTTGACGCTCAAGCTTTTCGACAACCAAATCGACGGAAGTATACATATCCATTGTTGATTCTTCGCCGCGAAGAACGAGACCGCCGGGAACTTCCGCAGTAACTTCGACAATGTGCCGTCCCTTTTCGACCGTAAGCAGCACGGCAATTTCGTTTACATTGTCAAAATACTTTGTAATTTTCCCCACTCTCTTCTCCACATACTCACGCAAATTCGGAGTAACTTCGATATTCTTGCCTCTTACATTGAATGTTGCCATATCAATTCCTCTCCTTCCGATATTTTCCGTTTTACTTCCTCTGCTATTCTGCGTCCGGCGGTTATTTCCTTTATT
>CAJOOE010000221.1 GCA_905236145.1 uncultured Selenomonadaceae bacterium | reverse complement strand
GTGAACGTTCTTCAAAAAATTTTCTCAATTTTCTTAACGCATAATAACACAAACAAAGCGTTTTTATCAACAAATATTTTCTGCCGGGATTTCATTTTTTGAGAAATTTTTATGAAATGCTTTTGTATTCGTCGGAAGAAAATTTTGCCAAATTTTAAATTAGTGCTATAATTGCCCGGCTGAAAAAATTTTTTTTGAGGAGTAAAATAAATGGCACAAAACAAAGAAAAAATGAATCGCGGTTTAAAAAATCGTCATTTGCAAATGATTGCACTCGGCGGAGCGATAGGCACGGGACTTTTTTACGGCTCGACTTCGACCATAGCAATGGCGGGACCGGCAGTAATTTTGAGTTATTTTATCGGCGGCATGGTAATTTTTTTCATAATGCGAATGTTGGGAGAGCCGGCGGTTGAAGAACCGGTTTCCGGATCGTTCAGTTATTTTGCGACAAAGTACTGGGGAAAATTTCCCGGATTTTTGGCGGGTTGGAATTATTGGTTGACTTATATAATCGTCAGCATGGCGGAACTTACCGCCGTCGGAATCTATTTGAATTACTGGTTTCCGGATTTGCCGCAGTGGGTGGGGCCTTTAATCTGCCTTTTGGTCATAACCGCAATAAATTTGGTCACGGTCAAAATTTACGGCGAAGTTGAATTTTTTATGTCGATGATAAAGGTCACGGCAATTTGTCTGATGATAATTTTGGGACTTTATATCTTGCTTTCGGACTCGCGACCTTTCCCGGAAAATTTTTCAAATCTGTGGATTAACGACGGATTTTTCCCGCACGGAATTTGGGGAATGTTGACGGCAATCGTCCCGGTTATGTTCAGTTTCGGCGGAATAGAGTTAATCGGAATCACGGCGGGCGAGGCGGAAAATCCCGACAAGACAATCCCGCGTGCCATAAATCAAGTCATTTGGAGAATTTTAATTTTCTACGTCGGCACGATGACAATTTTAATGTCGCTTTGGTCGTGGAAGGAAGTCGGCACGGAGGCAAGTCCTTTCGTTCAAATTTTTGAAAATGTCGGCATTACCGCCGCCGCGAATATTTTGAATTTCGTCGTTCTGATTGCTGCGATAAGCGTTTACAATTCCGCGATTTACAGCAATTCCAGAATGTTGTACGGGCTTTCGACAAGCGGCGAGGCTCCGAAATTTTTTGAGTATTTGTCCGAAAGAAAAGTTCCGGTAAACGGCATTTTGTTTTCCTCCGGCATAACTTTTTTGACGGTCATTTTAAATTATCTCTTTCCGGGACAAATTTTTATGTACCTGCTCTCGCTTACAACCTGTGCGATAGGAATAAGCTGGTTTATGATCGTAATGACGCATTTGAAATTCCGGCAAAAATATGACGAACTCGGAAAAAAATCAAAATTCCGGTCAATCGGCTATCCGTTCACAAATTATCTTTGCTTGGCGTTTTTAATCGGAATTGCCGGCTTGATGTTGACGATCGAAGGAATGAGTTTGGCTGTCTTTATGATTCCGCTGTGGATTTTTGTCCTTCGCATCGGCTACAAATACACGAAGTACGGAGAAAGCAGGTAAACAAAGTATCGGTATATTTAATTTTTGTCCAATGCTTAACCGGACAAAAATTGATAAGTAAATATTGCATTTTAACCGAATTGTGGTATTATAATTTCGACGGGTAAAGGAAGTCGGCTGTAAGTGTTTTGATTCCGGTCGGCTTTACCGGTTTTATTTTTTGAAAGCGAAGTTAAATTTTTCACTTCAATTTCGGGAGGTTTTTAAAATGGCTGACGGCAAAAGACCAAGAATAGTAATTGTGGGCGGCGGTTTCGGCGGCGTTAAATTGGCGAAACTCTTCGCGAAAGAAAATGTTGACGTAAAAATCGTTGACCGTCACAATTTTCATTTGTTTCAACCGCTCTTGTATCAAGTTTCCACTTCCGTCCTTTCTTCGGACGAAATAGCATATCCGATCCGGAGTTTTTTCCGCAACTGCAAAAATGTGGACCTTTATATGGCAAAGGCTCAGGGCGTTGATCAGGATTGCGACGAACTCATAACAAATCACGGCGAAATACCTTATGATTATTTGGTTTTGGCGGCGGGTGCAACGACAAACTTTTTCGGCATGGAAGAGGTTGAAAAGCATGCTTTCGGAATGAAAACTTTGCAGGAGGCTTTGCATATCCGCAACCACGTCTTGCATGAATTTGAACGTGCGGACAAACCTTACAGAACGCCGGAAGATCGCAAAAAGCGTATGACTTTCGTGGTCGTCGGCGGCGGTCCCACCGGAATTGAAGAGGCGGGAGCACTTGCCGAACTCATAGAGATTCAGAAAAAAGAATTTCATCATTTGGACTTCAACGACGTAAGCATAAAACTCATTGAGGCAACCGGTCATGTTTTGCCGATGTTGCCGGAAGATTTGCAGGAGGAGGCTGTCAGAGTTCTCCGCAAAAAAGGCGTTGAGGTTATGCTCAATACTCAAGTTGTCGGTTACGACGGCGACGAATTGACTTTGAAAAGCGGCGTAAAAATTCCCACGACAACGGTTATTTGGGCGGCGGGAGTTCGTGCGGTGGACTTTATAAAAGAGTGCGGCGGCGAATGTGCCCGCGACGGAAGAATTTGGATTGATGAAGATTTGCGGGTAAAAGGAGCGAAACACGGAAACGTCTTTGCAATCGGCGACTGTGCCGCGTTTATGCACGGCGATATGCAACGTCCCCTTCCCACCGTCGCTCCGGTCGCAACTCAACAGGCGGTTGTCTGCCATAAAAATATTATGAAACTTATAAACGGCGACAACAATCTTGAAAAATTCGTCTATAAAGATTTGGGTGCGATGGCGACAATCGGTCGCGGCGATGCGGTTGTCGGTTCTCCGAAATTGACCGGTTTCCTTGCCTGGTGTGCCTGGATGCTCGTCCACCTGATTCGCCTTGCCGGTGCCCATGCAAACTTCACCGTTGCGATAAAATGGACTTGGAACTTGCTTTCCGGTACACGCTTGGGAAGAATAATAACGAACATTCAACTTGACGACGGTCGAAGACGATAACTTTTTTTCGCATAAACGACAAAAATTTTTCTTGACCGAAGTCGCCGTTAAGGTGTTATAATTCTTATAAATTTTTGCGGCAAAGTTTTTTTCTCGAAAATTGAGGAGGCAATTTAAAAATGGCTGAAACAAAAATCAATCAAGCTCCGGTTATCGGAAGTAAAAATGTCACCGGAACGAAATACTCCGGCACGGCGGCAAAAGTTTATTTCAGCAGAAAAATTGATGCGGAAACTCTGATTAAACTTTATAATCTCGTCAACGGCGAAATTTACGGCAAAGTCGCGATAAAACTTCACACCGGCGAAAAGAACGGCCCCAACATTTTGCCCCGCGACATGGTGCAAAAATTTCAGGCTCAAATTCCCGATTCCGCGATAATCGAAACGAATACAATGTATCCCGGCGATCGCTACACGACGGAAGGTCACCGGGAAACTTTGAAGGTCAACGGCTGGACTTTCTGCCCGGTCGATATTACGGACGAGTTCGGCGATGTCAATTTGCCCGTTCGCGGCGGCTTGCATTTAAAAGAAGTCGCTATGGGAAAAAATATGGTAAATTACGATTCACTTGTCGTCTTGACGCATTTCAAAGGTCATGCCATGGGCGGTTTCGGCGGCAGTCTGAAAAATATTGCGATCGGCTGTGCGTCCGGTCAGCACGGCAAGCGTCAAGTTCACGGCTATCTTGAAGGCCCCATGCCTTTCGCCGAGAAAGATCTTGAGAAAATGTTGTGGAAAGAAGAACTTATGGAGAATTTGGCGGACAGCGGAAAGGCGACGTGCGATTATTTCGGAAAGAACATTGTTTTCTTGAATGTAATGCGTCGAATGAGTGTCGATTGCGATTGTGCCGGATTGAATGCGGCGGAACCGACAATGGCAGACATCGGTATTTGTGCGTCAACCGACATTCTTGCGGCAGATCAGGCCTGTTGCGATCTTGTATGGTCGGCACCGGACAGCAAAGACTTGAAAGAGCGTATAGAGTCGCGTCACGGACTTCATCAACTCACCGCGATGAAAAATTTGAAAATGGGAAATACTCAGTACGAATTGATTGAAATTTAAGGAGCGGTTTTTTTATGGGAATTTCACGCAGAGATTTTATAAGGACGACGGGAACGGTTGCGGTCGGTGCCGGTCTTATGGGAGTTGCCGGATTTTCTGCGGGTTGCGGCGAGGCGAAAAAATCCGACAGCACGGTGACGGCTGCCGAAATGAAAAGCGGGGGAGTCGAATCGGCGAATATGAAATCAAAAGTTTATTTCAGCAAGAGAATTGATGCGGAAAAACTTATCGAACTTTACAAAAAAATTGACGGCGAAATTTCCGGCAAAATCGCGATAAAACTTCACACCGGCGAGCCGCACGGGCCGAATATTTTGCCCCGCGACATGGTGCAAAAATTTCAAAGTCAAATACCGAACTCCGTAATAATCGAGGCAAATACCGCTTACGGCGGTGCAAGAGGAAATACCGCAAGCCACCGGAAAACTCTTGAAACAAACGGCTGGACTTTCTGCCCGGTCGATATCATCGACGAGAACGGCG
>CAJOOE010000220.1 GCA_905236145.1 uncultured Selenomonadaceae bacterium | reverse complement strand
CTTTTCAAGCCGATTGAGTTCGGAGAAATGAAAGAGGTTCGACAAAATGAACTTCCGGGTTGATGAAGTCGAAGAAAAAAGGCGGCTGGACATTTATCTTTGCGAAAAATTTCCGGAGAGATCCCGCTCAAACATTCAAAAACTTATTTCCGACGGACTTGTAAAAGTTGACGGGGAAAAGGTAAAGCCGGGTTATAAAATTTGCGGCGGCGAAATTTTGGAAGTTGCGGACTTTGAGCCGACTTTCACGGAATATTTGCCGGAAAATTTGCCGCTTGACATTTTGTACGAGGACTCCGACATCATAGTCGTAAACAAGGCGAGGGGCATGACGGTTCACCCGGCGGACACTGTGAAATCCGGGACTTTGGTAAATGCTCTGCTGTATCACTGCAAAGACTTGTCCGGGATAAACGGCGTAAAGCGTCCGGGAATCGTTCACCGGCTGGACAAAGACACTTCCGGCGTTATGGTCGTCGCGAAAAATGACAATTCGCACATAAACCTTTCCGAGCAGATAAAAAATAAAACGGCGGTCAGAACTTACCGGGCGATTGTTCACGGAGTCGTTGCCGACAATGCCGGAGTAATTACCGGAGCAATCGGAAGGGATACGGTTGACCGCAAGAGAATGGCGATTCGTCCGGACGGAAAGCCGGCTGTCACGGAGTTTAAAGTCTTGGAGCGATTCAAAAATTTTACTTACGTCGAATGTCGCTTGAAAACCGGACGCACTCATCAAATTCGACTTCACATGAAGGAAATAAGTCATCCGCTCTTGGGCGATACAAAATATACTTCGAGAAAAAATCCCTTTGAAATTTCCGGTCAGGCTCTTCACTCTTACACGCTGACTTTGACGCACCCTTCGACCGGTCGGCGAATGAATTTTACCGCACCGCTGCCGGAAGATATGGAAAACATTTTAAAGCAGTTGCGTGATTGATTGATGAGTCGGAAATCAAAAATTCAGGTTGTTCGTTTTTTGGAAAGGACTGAGAAAATTGTTTCTTTACGCATTGTCGCCGATTTTATGGCTGATAATTTCGCTGAGCGTTTTTAAAATGCCGGCGTGGAAGGCTTGCCCCGTAGCACTCATAATATCATTTTTTTCGGCGATGAACGCCTTCGAAATGACTTTTTCCGACACGATAACGGCGGCATTGGAAGGCTCCGCTCTTGCCCTGTGGCCGATTTTGTCCGTCATAGTCGCGGCAATTTTCACTTACAACTTGTCCGTTTTTACAAAGGGAATTGACGCGATAAAACAAATGTTGAGTTCGGTCAGCACGGATCAAAGAATGTTGGTTTTGATAATTGCTTGGGGATTCGGCGGATTTTTGGAATGTATGTCCGGATTCGGTACGGCTGTCGCGATCGGTGCAAGTATGCTTGCAAGCGTGGGAGTGAATCCGGTTTCTGCGGTGGCGGTCTGTCTTTTGGCAAATTCCGTCCCGACAGCTTACGGCTCAATCGGTCTGCCGCTCACCACTCTTTCCAGATTGACGGACTTTGACCCGTCGCTCATTGCGACTTATGCGACAATTCAACTCGGCTTTGTCATGATAGCGATGCCTTTCCTGATGATCATAGCTTTCGGAAAATCTTTCAAGGCGTTGAAGGGAATGATTCCGGTTTGCTTTATATCCGGCGTCATGTATTTTGTTCCGTCGCTTGTTGCGGCAAATTTTATCGGAGCGGGACTTGCCGGGGTTGCCGGTGCAATTTTTGCGATGGGGTCAATCGTCCTCTATGCAAAAAAATTTCCCGTTTCCGATCCGGAATATAAAGTCGAGGATTTGGAGGACGATACCGAAGTTACTTTTGAGCAGGGAATAAAGGCATGGTTGCCGTTCATTTTGATTTTTGTATTCCTTGTCCTGACTTCAAAACTTGTCCCGCCTGTTCACAACGTACTCAGTCAAATTTCCACTTCGGTCATGATTTACACCGGCGAAGATGCGTCGATGTTTACGGTAAACTGGATAACCGCTCCGGGAACTTTGATTTTCGTCGCAGCCGTCATCAGCGGTTTTATCAATAAGGCAACCGTTCAAGATATGATCGGCGTTTTCTCCCGGACAATAAAAACTCTTGTCCCGACTTTCATAACGATTATTACGATTATAGGCACGGCAAGGGTTATGGGGTACAGCGGAATGACGACGACGATAGCGACCACCACAGTCGCGGCAACCGGAATGATGTACCCGGCAATTTCGGCGTTTATCGGTTCCGTCGGTTCATTTATCACCGGCTCGGCAACGACAAGTTGCGTCCTCTTGGGAAAACTTCAAGCCGATTCCGGCGTTGTTATCGGGGCGAGTCCGAATGTTCAGGCTTGGATTGCCGCCTCCAATGCGACCGGCTCTTGCTTGGGAAAAATTATGTCGCCGCAGAGTATTGCAATAGGCGTTGCGGCTGTCGGTGTTCGCGGAGTCGAAAGTCAGCTGATGTCCTTCGGCGTAAAAATTTATATACCGTTCATAATTTTAATGGGTGCGGTAGTTTATTTCGGTCAGGCGTTTGT
>CAJOOE010000219.1 GCA_905236145.1 uncultured Selenomonadaceae bacterium | reverse complement strand
TCGCCGATTAAGAGACGTTTCGGATCGGTTGACAAAGTGGTTTTTCCTGTGCCGGAAAGTCCGAAGAAAATCGCGGTGTTTTCGCCGTTCATGTCGGTATTTGCGGAGCAGTGCATCGCGGCAATACCTTTGAGCGGGAGGAAGTAGTTCATCATGCTGAACATACCCTTTTTCATTTCGCCGCCGTACCAAGTGTTGAGGATAACCTGTTCTTTGCTTGTTACGTTAAAGACGACGGCTGTATCGGAGTTCAAGCCGAGTTCTTTGAAGTTTTCAACTTTTGCCTTCGATGCATTATAGACGACGAAATCCGGCTCCTGATCAAATTCCGCCTGATTTTTCGGACGGATAAACATATTGGTTACGAAGTGAGCTTGCCAAGCAACTTCCATAATGAAACGGACTTTCATGCGGGTATCTTTGTGAGTGCCGCAGAAACCGTCAACGACATAAAGTTTTTTGTTTGAAAGTTCCTGTTGAGCAAGTTTTTTGACTGCGTTCCAAGTTTCGACGCTTACCGGTTTGTTGTCGTTTTTGTATTCGTCGGAAGTCCACCAAACCGTGTCTTTTGAAGTTTCGTCCATAACGATAAATTTGTCCTTCGGCGAACGTCCGGTATAAACGCCGGTCATGACGTTGATTGCACCGAGTTCCGTCTCTTGACCTTTGTCAAAGCCTTCAAGACCCGGTTTTGTCTCCTCGTTAAAGAGAACTTCATAAGTCGGATTGTAGACAACTTCGGTGGTACCGGTAATGCCGTACTTCGTCAAATCCATCATTGCCATATTTTTTTTGCCTCCTCAAAAAATTTAAAATCATTAAACAGAACCGCGTAAATAATACAACTATTACTTTTGAATGTCAATTTTGCCGGCTTAAAGATTCACAAAATTTTGCAAGATTTTTAAGCCGACATCGCCGGATTTTTCCGGGTGAAATTGAGTAGCGAAAATATTTTCAAACTCAACCGCCGCCGTAATTTTTTCCCCGTAATCCGCCGCCGCCGAAATTATATCTTTGTTTTCCGGAAAGGCGTGATAACTGTGGACGAAATAAAAATACGGTTTTTCCGGCAAGTCGCGGAAAAGTTTTGAGCCGGAAAAATTTTCGATTGAGTTCCAGCCCATGTGCGGAATTTTCAAGCCGTCCGCAGAAATTTTTTTTACGCGACCTTTAAAAATTTTCAATCCGTCCGTTCCGGGCGATTCGTCGCTGCCTTCAAACAAAATCTGCAAGCCGACACAAATTCCGAGCAACGGCTTTTTATTTTCAATCAGGTCAAAAATCGTCGGAATCAGGCCGCTTTCTTTCAAATTTTTCATACAGTCGCCGAAAGCTCCCACGCCGGGCAGGACAATTTTTTCCGCTCTCCGCAAATCTTCCGCCCTGCTTGTAACCGACACTTCCGCTCCGGCGGCGGTCAATGCCTTTTCCACGCTGTATAAATTTCCGACACCGTAATCAATGACAGCAATCAAAAATTCTCACTTCCTTCAAATTTCTCCCGCCAATTCCGCCCGGAGTTTTTCGGCATCCCGTAAAGCCTCTTCCATTTTCTCCGGGTCGCGGGAAATTTCGAGAGTCAAATAATCTCCCTCTTCCGCATCTTCCGGCAAAAAATCGCCGGGCAGGACAAATTCCCTCATTTCTTCTTCTTCGTCATCGCCGGCATAGAGTACCGCCTCAGTCGTCCCGTCCTCAAGTTCTTCGATTCGGTCAAGGTAGACGCTTATTTTTTGCGTTCTTTTTTCTTCTTTGCGATCCATTCGTCAAGCCACGCTCCTTTTTCTTCACTTTCGACGGAAACATTTTTGCCGTCCGTCTTTATTGTAATCGTGCCGTTAAACCGGGTGCAGAGAATATTTTTTTCTTCAATCCCCGCCGCAATATAATTTTCCAGCGGCTCCAAATGCGGGTGTCCGTAAGTATTTCTGCGTTCCTCTTCCGGTCCTGCGGAAATGAGTACATATTGCGGAGTTACGGCGTTCAGAAAATCTTTTGTCGATGCCGTGTAACTTCCGTGATGACCGGATTTCAAAATCGTACTTTTCAAATTTTTCTTGTCAAAATTGTTTACGATATATCTTTCAACCGGTTTTTCCGCATCGCCGGTGAACATCATCGAAAATTTTTTGTAAACCAGCCGACCGACAACGCTTTCGTTATTCGGATCGGTTTTCGTTTCCCCGTTCTTAATCAATTTTGCCGTTTCCGGAGTCGGAAAGAGAATTTCAAACTTAACGCCGTTTCCGAAATCAAGCGGATCGTGATCCGAAGTCAACGATTCATATTTCAAATTTTTGCTTTTGACTGCGGACATATAACCTTTGTAAACCGGAGAAGTCGATGCAACGCCGTTGTCGTAAACTTCCCTGACCAAAAAATCTTTTAAATACGGATAACTTTTCAATTCTTTATTTGTCGGTGAAATCAAAAGTTTTGCCCCGCCGATATGGTCTGCGTGCGGGTGTGTCAAAATCAATTTGTCGACAGTCTTAATTTTCGCCTTCTCAAGTTCCGCGACAAGCAAATCCCTTTCGTCGGTATCGCTCGTGTCGATTAAAATATTTTGTGACTTGGTTTGAATCAAAATTGCATCGCCTTGCCCGACATTGAGCATGGTGATTTTTAAATCGCCTTTAACGTCCTTTGCCTCTGCGACCGGCTCATCGGATTGAGTTTCAATTTCTGCCGAAGAATTTTCATTCCCGGAATTTTGACCGCCGCCGCCGCAACCGCAAATTAAAAATGTCGCAAAAACCATTGCCGCCGATAAAAATTTTTTCATTTTGTCCCTGCTTTCTTTAAATTCCCCGATTCGCTTAACTTTCCGCAAAAATCTTTTTGCCGTTGTACTCGCTTATCAAATAATTCGGTCGGTGCTTGACCTCGTTAAAAATTCTTCCCAAATACTCGCCGATTATCCCCAAAACTATAAGTTGCATACCGCCGATAAAAAGCATGACGGACATCAACGAAGGATAACCGGCGACCGCCTCGCCGAAAATCAAAGTTTTCAAAATCGTGAACATCATATACAGAAAAGTTACGGCGGAAATCGTCAAGCCCAAAAACGACGACAGCCGGAGCGGAACGACGGAAAATGAAGTTATGCCGTCAACAGCCAAGCCGATCAATTTCCAATAATTCCATTTTGTTTTTCCGGCGGCTCGCGGTTCTCTGTCAAATAAAATTTCCTGCTTGCGATAACCTATCCAACTGAAAAGTCCTTTGGTGTAGCGTTGACCTTCGCGAAGTGAACGCAAAGCCTGAATTGCCTGCCTGTCCAAAAGTCTGAAATCTCCGGTATCGACTTGAATTTCAATGCTCGTCAAATGTTGCAAAATTTGATAGTAACGGTGCGACGACCATTTTTTCAAAAAACTTTCGCCCTGCCGGCTCCTGCGTCGGGCGTAAACGTCGGCAACTCCCGTTTCCCAAATTTCGATCATTTGCGGAATAAGTTCCGGCGGGTCTTGCAAATCCGCATCCAAAATTATCGCCGCGTCCCCGTTACAGTAGTCAAGTCCGGCAAGCATGGCAGATTCTTTTCCGAAATTTCGCGACAGATTTATATATGAAACTCTTTCATCTTTTTCGCGTAAAGTTTTCATTTTCTCCAAAGTCCCGTCGCGGCTGCCGTCATTTACCAGGAGCATTTCAAATTCATAATCTTCCAGATTGTTCATAATTTTTGAAACGCGATTATAAAGTAAATCCAGTCCGCTTTCTTCGTTGTAGCAGGGAATCAGCAGTGTGATTTTTTTTCTTTCCGAAGTTAATTCAAACAAATAAAAATTCTCCCTTGAAAAAATTTTTTTCATACTAACACAATACTTTTTTGACCGCAATATTTTTTCAATTTTTCGCAATCGTCTTTTTTGTTTCGGAAATTTGTGGTAAAATCCCGCTTGCCGGGTTTGAAATTTTCCCGGTGTTAAAATGACAATCTCGGAAGGATGATTTTTTTGAAAGCAAGCGAACTTTACGCACCGACTTTGCGGGAATCGCCGGCAGAGGCGGAACTTACAAGCCACAAACTTATGTTTCGTGCCGGAATTATTCGCAAGGCGGCGGGGGGAATTTATTCATATTTGCCGCTCGGTTGGCGTACAATGAAAAAAATTATGCAGATAATCCGCGAAGAAATGGACGCAAAGGGCGGGCAGGAAATTATGATGCCGATAACTCAGCCGGCGGAACTTTGGAAGGAGTCCGGACGCTGGGACGTTTACGGCGACGAAATGATGAGAATGAAAGACCGGCACGGACGCGAATTTTGCTTGGGACCGACTCACGAAGAAATGATAACTTCTCTGATTCGCAACGAAGTCCGGTCGTATAAACAACTTCCCCTCATGCTCTATCAAATTCAAAATAAATACCGTGACGAAATTCGTCCGCGTTTCGGCTTGATGAGGAGCCGGGAATTTGTAATGAAAGATTTGTATTCCTTCGACAAAGACGTTGACGGAATGAATGTTTCATATCAAAAAATGTATGACGCTTACGCCAAAATCTTTACCCGGTGCGGCTTGAAATTTCGCCCGGTTGAGGCGGATAACGGTGCGATCGGCGGCGGTCATTCCCATGAATTTACGGTGCTTGCTCCGAGCGGCGAATCAAACATAGCTTACTGCGAAAAATGCGATTATGCCGCAAGCGACGAAAAAGCGGAATTGAAAACCATAAAAGCCGAGCCGGAGGAAATGAAACCGCTTGAAAAAGTCGAAACGCCGAACGCACACACCATAGAACTTGTAAAAGATTTCTTGAACGTGCCGATTGAAAAGACGATTAAAGCAGTCGCCTTCCAAGATGACGACGGGCGTTTAATTTTGGCGTTTGTTCGCGGAGATCATGAAGTCAACGAGATAAAAATTTTGAACGCCGTCGAAGGTGCTTTGCATCTTCACATGGCTGAAGAATCGGCGATAATTGCTGCGGGCGGCAGTCCGGGATTTATGAGTCCGATGGGAATTAAAGACGGTACGATTATTGTTGCAGATTCGACGGTCATGGAAATGTACAATGCGGTTGCCGGAGCCAATGAAACGGACAAGCATTTTATAAACGTCAATCCGCAAAGAGATTTCGACCGGAAAAAAATTATCGTTGCGGATATTCGTCTTGTCAAAGAAGGCGATCCTTGCCCGAAATGCGGCGAACCTTTGAAGATGACTCGCGGCATTGAAGTCGGTCAGGTGTTCACTTTGGGGCAAAAATATTCAAAGTCACTCGGTGCGACTTTCCTGGACGAAAACGGCAAGGAAACTTTTTTTGAAATGGGTTGCTACGGTATCGGCGTGGGCAGGACGATGGCGGCGGCTATCGAACAGAATAACGATGAGGACGGAATTATTTGGAACAGAGCGATTGCACCTTTTGAAGTCGTCGTCGTTCCGGTCAATGCAAAAAATGAGGATCAACTCGATTACGCAACGAAACTTTATGAAGAACTCAAAAATTCCGGGATTGACGCTTTGCTTGACGACAGGAAAGAGAGAGCCGGCGTAAAATTCAAAGACTGCGATTTAATCGGCTATCCGATAAGAATTACCGTCAGCCCGAAAACTTTGGAGAGCGGCGAAGTCGAAATAAAAATTCGCAAGTCCGGCGAAATTATGAATTTTAAACGCGAAGAGTGTACGAAAAAAATTTCCGAACTTCTGAAAAATTTGTAAATCGGGAATCGTGGAAACAAGGGAATCGGGGGACCGGGGGTTTAATTCGCCGGTTCCCCGATTTGTTTTTCAAATTTCACCGTGATTTTAAATTCGATTTCGCCGTCGTCATTTTCCGAAGAATTTTCAATTCGGGCATTTGACAAGCCGGATTTTTTCAGGCGGCTCAAATAATTTCCCATCTCCTCCGGATTTTCCGAAATTCCTTCGATGCTTAAAATTTTTTCGTCGCAGAAAATTTTTGTCAATCTCGTTTTCCCGTCCGCAATCAATCCCAATTTCAACAAAATATTTCGCCCGGCGGCAGGCTCGTCGATTTCGGCAAGGATCTTTGTCATTTTTTTTGTTTCCGCAATTTCCTTTTGAACGATTTTTTTCGTTACCGTCAATTCGCTTTGAGTGTTCAAGTTTTCCCGCGAATCCGTCAAATTTTCTTCCGCCGTCGAATAATCTTGCCAAAGATCGAAAGATATTGCGGAGAGGACAATAAAAAAGGCGGCAAAGACCGTCGCCGAAATTTTTATGAAATTAAATCTCGGCAAAAAGGAGTTAAAAAGATTCGGCGACTTTTGACTCCGGACGACTTGTGCGACAAACTTCGCTTTTGAATATTCGTCCTCCGGTTGAAAATTTTTCGGCAAGGCGGTCAACGCCCGCAAAGTCATCGAATTTTTTTCCCAAGCCGAAATATATTTTTCCGCATCGTCTTTTGAAATTGCCTCAACCCAAACTTCTTCGGTTTCCGGCGTTACGATAAAATCGAAAAAAGATTTTTCGCCGACGTGAGCAATCGCCCACGTTTTCGCAGATTTGAAAATGTTTTCCGACGTCATTTTTCTTACATCGTCCGAACAAGTTTTAATTTCTTCCGGGTCAAGACAAAAGCCGATTGCGGAAGTTTTCCAACCTTGACTTGAACAGACGACGCTTATTTTTTCTGCAAGTTGTTCCGTCTTTGAAACTTTTTCAAATGCGTCAATTTTAAAATTTACTTCAAATTTTTCTTCTTCCCCGTCCGCAATTCGGACAAAATAAATTTTTGCTCCGTCGAAACTTATTCCCAAAACTTCAGACAAATCCGGGCGAAAAAAATTTATGAACTTCTCAAGCATTTTTTCCCTCGTGAGCGGCGTAAGCCTCTATTATTCTTGAAACGACATTATGCCGGACAACGTCGCCGGAATCAAGCCGGGAAATTCCTATTCCCTTGACCGACTTCAAAATCTCCACAGCCTCCGCAAGCCCGGATTTCACGCCGCCCGGCAAATCAATTTGCCCCAAATCGCCGGTGACGACCATTGACGAACCGAAACCCAGCCGCGTCAAAAACATTTTCATCTGTCGTCCGGTGGTATTTTGAGCCTCGTCCAAAATAATAAAGGCATCACTCAAAGTCCTGCCCCTCATATATGCCAGCGGGGCAATTTCGATAACGCCGCGATCAAAAAAATTTTTGTACATATCAAAGCCCAAAATATCCTGCAATGCATCGTAAAGCGGACGGAGATAAGGATCCACTTTGTCCCGGACATCGCCCGGCAAAAATCCCAAACGTTCGCCCGCCTCGACAGCCGGTCGCGTCAAAATAATCTTTTTCACTTTCTTCACACGCAAACAATAAGCCGCCATCGCAACGGCAAGGTAAGTTTTTCCGGTGCCGGCGGGACCGACTCCGAAAGTTATCACATTGTTCCGGATTGTGTCGAGATATTTTTGCTGTCCGGGACTTTTCGCGTGAATGTGTACCCCTCTTGCCGTGACAATGACGGTCTCCCCGAAAATTTTTTCCGGAGCTTTGCCGGAATTTTTTTTGACGGTTCCGGCGGCAGAAATTATATCCGAAATTTCAATCAAACTGCCGCGACGGTGAATTTTTTGAAGTTCTTCGACAACCCGGACGGCTCGTTCGACTTCCGAATCTTCGCCGGAAAATTCGATAAAATTTCCCCTCGCCGTAATTCTGCAGGAAAATTCATTCGTCAAAATTTGTAAAAATTCGTCCCGTTCGCCCAGAACGGCAAACATTTCCGAAACGTCCGCAAATTCGATTTTCTTTGTCAAAGTCCGCCGTCCCCCTTTATCAATTCAATCGCCAATTCCGCATTTTTCTTCGCAAGCGTGCGTAAATTTTTAAAAAGTGAATCGTCGCCGGAATTTTTCCGGTTTTCAAGTTTTTTCACAGCCGCCGCGAAAATTTCTTCCGCCGTCACATTGTCAAAATTTCCGACCGGTTTTTCGCCGACGGAATCCAAAAATCTTTCTATTTTCGGATCGTATGAAATGCCGACCGACGGAATACCGGACACTCCCGCAAAAATCAAAGCGTGAAGTCTTATGCTTATCAAAAGATTCATATTGCCGACAAGGCTCAAAATTTCTTCCGTCCTGTATTCGTCGTCCAAAACGATCGCCGGCACTTCCATAATTTTCGCAACCGACTTTGCCGCTCTTATGTCCTCCGGAAATTGCATGGGCAGAAAAATTATCGTCGCGTCTTTTTCTTTGACCAGGCGATTTAAAGCCGTCGCAAGTTCCCGGCTGCAATGCTCCCAGCCCGTCCAATGTCTGACCGATACGCCGACGAAATTTCCCGCAGTTTTTTCCGGCAAATATCTTTTCAAAATTACTTTGCCTTTTTCCGGTGAAGCAGGCTTTATTGCAAGCACCGGATCCGCCGTACAAAAAATTTTCGGTCGCGTTATTTCAAGTCGTTTCAGTTCTTCGAGAGATCCCTTGTCCCGCACCGTTATCAAGTCAACGCGGTTTATTATGAAGTTCATGAGTTTATGTGCAATCGTCCCGCGTATCGGGCCTATTCCTTGAGCGTAAAGCATAACCTTGCAACCGAGAATTTCGGCAAGAAAAATAATTGCAAGGTAATAGTATAAACTCCTGCGGCTGGTCACGTTTTGCAAAAGACTGCCGCCGCCGCTTATCAACAAATCCGCATGACGAATCTTTTCGGCAATCGCAAAAAAATCAAGCCGACCTACCGCCTCGACGCAGTGTCGCTCTTTTGTATATTCCGGGTTCATTGAAATGACGGTGACTTCAAGATTTTCGTCCTCATCGTGCAGAACCTCAAGCATTGCCGCAAGCATTGCCTCGTCACCGCCGTTTTTTGATCCGTAATAGCCGGAAACAACGATATTCATCAAAACAGCACCTTTAATCCGGAATTAAAATCTGATACGCCGGTTATTATAACCTTTATTCAATTTCCCTGCAACCTTCCCTTTGATTGTCCGGCGTGCGTTTTGAAAAAATTTTTTCAAACCTTCCCGTCTTTCCTTCCCTTAACCTGCAGAAAAACAAATATCGCAAGGGACACGAAAAAAGAAATTACTGCGGTCGTCTGTGCACCGGTGAAAATCCCGGATACAAGCTGCGGATAATCTCCCCGAAAAAATTCAAGCAAAAATCTTGCCGCCGAATAGAGCATAAGGTAAAGCAAAAAACATTGTCCCTTGATATAATCGGTACAGCGAAAAATCAGGAGCAGGGCGAAAATTACAATGTCCAGCTGACCCTCCCAAACTTCTGCCGGATAAAGAGGTTGATTTCCGTAAGTCCTGTAAGCCAAAGTCGTGTCCGGATATAAAATTCCGAAATTTTTTCCGGTCGGCGCACCGAAAGCGTCGCCGTTCATCAAATTCGCACAACGCCCCAAAGCTTGACCCAAAATTATCGCCGGAGCAAGAATGTCGGCAAGGCGGACAACGTCCAAATTTTTTTTCCGGGCATAAATCGCCCCCGCCGAAACTCCTCCTGCAATTCCGCCCTGAATCGCCATACCGCCCTGCCAAACATTTAAAATTTCGGAAAGATGATTTTGATAATAATGCCAGTCAAAGAAAAAAACGTCCCAGAGTCTTGCACCCAATAAGCCGAAAAATCCGCCGACCAAAGCAATGTCGATTAAAAATTTTTCATAACCTCGCCCGTCTGCCTTAGCAAAAAAATATCCTGCACCGGCAGCCAAAAAAATCGACAGCGACAAAATGACTCCGTAAGACCTTATGGGAAAATCTCCGATATAAAAAAGATATTGATGCACCGGTTTCCTCCACTACAAAAAAATTTTTTTCGGCGTATAAATCAAAGAACCGATGCACTCTTTCACGCACCGGTTCCTAATTTTTTCCCGAAAGCAAAAACGTCACAATCCTTTCTTCCGAACGACTACGCCGGATGTAAATTTACCGCACCGTCGAAACACGAGGTTTCGGAAACGCCTGTTTCGGCAAGTTTCAGGCGGTCTGTTTTAACTTCAAAAGCAACACCGCGAGCCGTCTTCAGAAACTCGTCACTTCGTTAGTCAATAGAACCTCTCCTTTCACTTTCGTTAATCGTATTAAACCGGATTTTCTAAAATTTGTCAATAGTCTGAAAATTTATTTTTGGGGGATTGGGAAAAAAATTTTGCCGCCGCACTCCCACCTGTCGAAATTTTTGTGTAAATTTTATGAAAAACACTTGCACATAAATCAGAATGAATTTATAATGAAAGCAAATTTCCGAGGAGTGATATTTATGAGTGCGGCAAGGGAAAATTTAAAAAATGCAAAAAGGATTGTCGTAAAAGTCGGAACAAGCACTTTGGCTCACTCCGGCAGTTACAAACTCAATCTTTACAGAATAGAGCATTTGATAAGGGAATTGGCAGACCTTCACAACGCCGGCAAGGAAATAATTTTTGTATCTTCCGGAGCGATAGCGGCGGGAATCGGCAGAATGAGATTGAACGGAAAGCCGGAAACAATTCCGGAAAATCAGGCTCTTGCCGCGATCGGGCAGGGGATTTTGATGCACATATATGAAAAATTTTTCGCGGAATACGGACAAATTCCGGCTCAAGTCCTTTTGACCGGCGATATTGCGAACGACGAACACGCCCGCGAAAATGCCGGAAATTCCCTGACGACCATTTTAAAAATGGGGGCAATTCCCGTAATAAACGAAAATGATGCGGTTGCCGTCGATGAAATTAAGATCGGCGACAACGATAACCTTTCCGCACTCGTTGCAAAAATTACAAATGCGGAAGTGCTGATAATTTTGACGGATATTGACGGACTTTACAATAAAAATCCGAAAAGCGACGATTCCGCGAAACTTATAGACGAAGTTCCGGAAATTGACTCAACGATCGAAAAAATTGCCGGAGGAGCCGGGACAAAATTGGGGACGGGCGGAATGTTTACGAAAATTCAAGCGGCGAAAGTTGCAACGGCGGCGGGAATTTCAATGTTGATCGTAAGCGGCAGGGAGCCGGGAAATTTACGCCGTGTTTTAAACGGAGAGAATATCGGAACAATTTTTCCGGCGGCATTATGATTAAAAAGGAGTGGTTACCGTGTTGATTAAAGAACATATTGCGGAACAGGCAAAAATGGCAAAAACGGCGGCTTTGAAATTGGCGACAATTTCCACGAAAATTAAGAATGTCGCTCTCTTGAAAATGGCGGAGGAACTCGTCAAAAGACAAGATGAAATTTTGGCTGAAAATGAACTTGACATTAAAGCCGCCCGCGAAAAAGGAACTCGCGAAAGTATGATCGACAGATTGACTTTAACGCCGGAGAGAATTGAGTCGATGGCCGAAGGCTTGCGTCAAACGGAAAAATTGCCGGATCCCACAGGCGGGGAAGATATGAATGTTACCCGTCCGAACGGCTTAAAAATTCGCCGTATTCGTGTCCCTTTCGGCGTTATCGGGATAATTTACGAATCTCGCCCGAATGTTACGGTTGACGCTGCGGCACTTTGTTTGAAGTCCGGAAATGCCTGCGTTCTTCGCGGCGGCTCCGATGCAATCCGCACAAACAAAAAACTTGTGGAAATTTTGAGTGCGGCGGCAATTTCGGTCGGAATACCGGAACACACGATCGAATTTATAGACATTATGGATCGGGACGCGATTGTTGCCATGTGCCGCCTGAGAAAACTTATCGACGTTATAATCCCTCGCGGCGGTGCCGGACTTATTACCAGAGTCGTCGAACACAGCACCGTGCCGGTTATCGAAACGGGTACGGGCGTTTGTCATATTTACGTCGATAAAGCCGCCGACTTGGAACAGGCTTTGAAAATTTCGATCAACGCGAAAACTTCCCGCCCGTCCGTCTGTAACGCGATGGAAACTTTGCTTGTACACAAAGACGTTGCCGAAAAATTTTTGCCGGAAATGACAAAGACAATGACGGAGAAAAAAGTCGAACTTCGCGGCGACGAAAAGAGCCGGAAAATTTGCCCGGAAATGTTGCCGGCGACGGAAGAAGATTGGTCAACCGAATACAACGATTTGATTTTGTCGGTAAAAGTCGTCGATTCTTTGGAAGAGGCGACAGAGCATATAAACAAGTACAATACTCAACATTCCGACGCGATTATCACGAAAGACCCGGTTGCGGCAGAAAAATTTCAAACGGAAGTCGATTCGGCGACGGTTTATGTGAATGCCTCGACCAGATTTACGGACGGATTTGAGTTCGGTTTCGGAGCGGAGATCGGAATAAGCACACAAAAACTTCACGCTCGCGGCCCGATGGGACTTGAGGCTTTGACGACGATGAAATATTTGGTTGAAGGTGACGGACAGATAAGGTGAAAAGGGAACCGGGAAATTTAGAGGAGGTACTCGGCAGATGGCGGCGGCGATCAGAAATTTTTGCGGATATATCGACACTGCAAAAAATTATTTTCAAACTTCAAAAGCTCGGCATGATTTTTCGGATTGGTTACAGGCGGCGGGTGTGATTGCCGCAACTTCAGTTATTGCAACCTTGATAATTTGCCGGCTCGGACAGTGAATTTTTTGAGAGGTAAGCGGTAAGGTTTTGAGGTGAGCAAAATATGCGAATCGGAATAATGGGCGGAACTTTCGACCCGATACATTTGGGGCATTTGGCTACTGCGGAATCGGTACGCGAAATTTTCGATTTGAACGAAATAATTTTCATACCTTCGGCGAGACCTCCGCACAAGACGGAAAAAAAAGTTTCGTCGGAAATTCACCGGCTCGCCATGACAATTTTGGCGACTCAATCCAATCCGCTTTTCACGGTTTCCGCCGTCGAAATTTTGCGGGAAGGGCTTTCTTACACGATTGATACCGTTGACGAACTCAAAAAAAAATTCGGCTCCGCGACAGAACTTTTTTTCATAGTCGGTGCGGATATGCTTGCGGATCTGTCCCACTGGTATCACGCAAGGGAACTTGTCGAAAAATGTAATTTCATAGCGACAACCCGACAAGGTTCCGGTGCGGACATTAAGGAAGTCGAAAAATTTTTCGGCTCGGCAAGAATGAAAAATATTCATCAAATCACCACTCCCGGTCTGGAAATTTCATCAACCGACATTCGCGAAAGAGTCCGGGCGGG
>CAJOOE010000218.1 GCA_905236145.1 uncultured Selenomonadaceae bacterium | reverse complement strand
CAATCCACTCTTTCACGGCGACGGAAATTCAACATTTCGCGAATATCGAAGGCATTTCAATTTCTGAAACGCTGAAAAGGTTACAGGCGGCGGGGTTGGACAGTTTGCCGGGCGGCGGTGCGGAAATTTTGGTTGACGAGATAAGAAAGAAGATCAGCCCGAAAAAAATTATGACCGACGATTGGCTGGAAGTCATGAGAACCGCTCACTCAATCGGAATGAAAAGCACGGCAACAATGGTTACAGGTTTCGGCGAAACTCCCGAACAAAGAATCGAACACATGAAAAAAATTCGCGATTTGCAGGACGAAACGGGCGGTTTCCGGGCGTTCATAATGTGGACTTATCAGCCGGGAAATACGGCACTCGGAGGAGAAAAAACCGATTCGCACGACTATATGAAAACTCTGTCGCTCTCAAGAATTTTTTTCGACAACGTGGAACATATTCAAGGCTCTTGGGTCACTCAGGGCGAAAAAATCGGCGGGCTTACTCAAAGTTTCGGCGGTGACGACTTGGGAAGTATAATGTTGGAAGAAAATGTTGTCCGGGCGGCGGGAACTTCTTTTGAAATGTCCGTAAAAAAAATGACCGACATGATAAGCGATGCCGGATTTATTCCCGCTCAAAGAAATACCGTTTACGAAAAAATTTGAATAAAATCAAAAACCGGCTCCGGAAAAAATTTTTTTCCGAAACCGGTCTTACTTTTTTTATTTGCAAGTGATGAACAACGCGAAATCTGTTTTTTGTCAATCTTCCGAATCGTTGATTATTTTGGCAATCTCATGAAAAGCCTCTTCGTTGCGTTCGCCGCTGATTGTAAGCACAAGGCTTGTGCCTGAAGTGATACCCAAAGACGCGAGCGACATAATACTTTCGGAAGTGCCGCTCTTGTTGCCGGAAACGATCTGCACCATGCAACCGGTATTTTCCGCAGCCATTACGATTTTCGCACATTCGCGGAAACAAAGCACTTTCTTTGCAACGAGAATAAACGAAACTTTTTCCGCTTTTATTTCCGGAACGCTTACGGATTTAACCGCAGTTTGTACTCCTTTATTTTTTACGGCAGTTTTGCCTGTTCTTTTCATAACATATCACCCTTTCAAATAACATCGTCATTCTTTGACTTATACTTCGTTTGATAATGTTTCGTCTGACCTTCCCTGTCTGACGAAACGAATTTTAACACCGAATTGAAATCTTGGCAACAGGAATTCATTATTGTTTCATATTCTGTTTGTTCGTATTTCGTCGGAAATGTTCCCGTTTTTTCAAAATCTGACTTTCACAGCCTCCGCATGTGCGTCAAGACCTTCGGCAGCAGCAAGTCTTGCAATATCCTCCGCGAAATTTTTTAAATCGTCTCGGGTGTAAGAAATTAAACTTGTGCGTTTCAAAAAAGTTTCGACGTTGAGGACGGAATAAAATTTGGCAGTCCCGCCCGTCGGCAAAACGTGATTCGGTCCGGCAAAATAATCTCCCAAAGGTTCCGGCGAATAAGCACCGGCAAAAATCGCACCGGCATTTTTTATTTTCGGCAAAAAGGCGAACGGCTCTTTTACCAAAAGTTCCAGATGTTCCGGAGCGGAAATATTTGCAAACTCGACAGCCTCATCAATATTTTCCGCAACTATTATCAAGCCGTTTTTCTCAATCGACGCACCTGCAATTTCTTTTCGCGGCAAATTTTCAAGCCGGGCGTTTACACGCTCAAAAATTTTTTCGGCAAGTTTTTCGTCGGTCGTTATCGTTATACTGCAGGCAAGGGGATCGTGTTCCGCCTGACCCAACATATCCGCCGCCACAAATTCCGGGTTTGCGTTTTCGTCCGCCAAAATCAAAATTTCACTCGGTCCGGCAAGCATATCAATGTCACAATGACCGTAAACTTCTTTTTTCGCAAGCGTGACAAAAATATTTCCCGGCCCGGTAATTTTGTTTACACGAGGGACGGTTTCCGTTCCGAAAGCCATTGCCGCTATCGCTTGAGCACCGCCGATTTTATAAATTTTGTCCGCTCCGGCAATTTTCGCCGCAGTGAGGACGTAAGGATTTATTTTCCCGTTTTTCGGAGGGACACACATAATAATTTCCCCCACGCCGGCAACTTTTGCGGGAATGACATTCATGAGGACGCTTGACGGATAAGCCGCCAAACCTCCCGGAACATAAACTCCGACGCGTTCCAAAGGGATAATCGACTGCCCCAAAATTGAATTTTTGTTGCGGTAGGTTATCCAAGATTTCGGCAACTGCTCCGAATGATACGACCGGATATTTTCTGCCGCCCTCTCAAGTGACGCGACGATTTTTTTGTCTGCGGATTTTTCTGCGGCTTGAAATTCTTCTTCCGTCACCGAAAAATTTTCCGGACTTGTTTCCACGCCGTCAATTTTTTTTGTGTATTCGATAACGGCTTTATCTCCGGATTTTCTGACAT
>CAJOOE010000217.1 GCA_905236145.1 uncultured Selenomonadaceae bacterium | reverse complement strand
TCCCGCTCTGGTCGCGGCGGATATTTACAGACCGGCGGCGATAAAGCAGTTGCAGGTTGTCGGCGAACAGATTGATGTTCCGGTCTTTACGGAAGACATTCAAGACGCGGTTAAAATTACCGAAGATTCACTCGCGTTTGCAAATTCTCATGCCCGCGACGTTTTGATAATAGATACCGCAGGTCGTCTGCAAATCGACGAAAAACTCATGCAGGAATTGAAGGATATCAAATCAACCGTCAATCCCCATGAAATTTTGTTGGTAGTCGATTCCATGATCGGTCAAGAGGCGGTAAACGTCGCCGAAACTTTTCACAATACTCTCGGAGTTGACGGAGTTGTTTTGACAAAGTTGGACGGCGATGCTCGCGGCGGTGCGGCACTTTCGATAAAGGCGGCGACCGGTTGCCCGATAAAATTTGTCGGTATGGGCGAAAAAATCGAACCTCTCGAAGCCTTTCACCCGGACAGAATGGCATCCCGTATTCTCGGCATGGGCGACGTGCTTTCACTCATTGAAAAGGCTCAATCGACCATTGACGCGAAAACGGCGGAAAAGATGGTCAAGAAAATCAAAGCAGACGAATTTACGCTTGCCGATTTTCTGGAGCAGTTGAAACAGGTTAAAAAACTCGGCTCTCTCAATGATCTGCTCGGAATGATTCCGGGAATGGGCGGCTTGAGAAAAAAACTTGCCGGCGTCGATTTCGACTTTGAGGGCAAGGAAATAAAACACATGGAAGCCATTATCCTTTCGATGACTCCCAAAGAGCGGGAACACGTCGAAATAATAGACGCGAAAAGACGCAAGAGAATTGCGGCGGGCAGCGGTACCAAAATTGCCGATGTCAACCGGCTCTTGAAACAATTTGAGGAAATGCGGAAGATGATGCGAAAAATGCGTATCTCTCAGGGCAAGACGCAGGGCGGTTCCTCGAAGAAGTCAAAAGGCAAAAAGGGCAAGGCCAAAAAGGGGCGTTCAAACAATACACCGAAGGTGCCGAATATCGGCGGACTTCTGAGCGGACTCGGCGGCAAATTTCCCTTCATGAAATAAAGGAAATTCCATAACTTTCCAAGTAATGAAAGGTGGTGACAAAATTGGTAAAAATCAGACTCAATCGTATGGGTGCGAAAAAACAGCCGTTTTATCGCATCGTGGCTGCCGACAGCCGTTCCCCGCGTGACGGTCGCTTTATCGAGATTGTCGGAAATTACGATCCGACGAGAAATCCGGCGGTTATCAACGTGGACGAAGAAAAAGTCATGAAATGGATTAAAAACGGCGCACAGCCTACCGATACCGTTCGCTCTCTTTTGAGCAAAAAGGGCATTATGAAGAAAATTCATGAGGAGCGTAAAGCTGCCAAGGCGACTAAGGTCAACAACTGATTAAACTTCCTGCACCTAATGTCGAATTTATTTAAGAGGTAAAGTTGAGGAAGGATATCATGCAAGAACTTGTTAAGGTGCTCGCTGCGGCACTTGTCGAAAATCCCGATGCAGTGCAAGTTGAATCTGTAGAGGAAGATGACCGCACGATTCTTAAATTGCACGTTGCACAGGAGGACATGGGCAGAGTTATAGGAAAGCAGGGAAGAATTGCAAAAGCGATTCGTACCATAGTAAAATCTGCCGCAACACGCGAGAATAAGAAAGTTACAGTTGACATTGAGTAAAAAAATTCGTGCGGTAAGCGAAACGGGCTTGCCGCATTTTTGTTATTTTGAGGAGGAAAAATTATGTCGGGTATTACCGTGACCGTCCCCGTGACAGTGAAAGCGAAATTGACCGAAAAACTCAAAGCCCGTCTGTTGGACGAAATGGGCAAGGCTCTCGAACAGCTTGATTTGGAAATCAAACAAATTGATTTGGATCGTCAACGCGAATTGAATAAAAATCCGCAACACATCAATGAAATCAACAATTATTTCGGAAATGAAATTGCACGGCGTGAGGAACAGGTTGACGAAATTTCTCACAAACGCGAAAATATTGAAAAACTTTCGATCGGTGCGGAAATTACTCAGGGAACTTTGGAACGGCAAGTTGAAATAAAAGTCGGCGACGATATGCGTGAACTTATGAATGTGGAAGTGCTGGTTGAAGATGACAAAATTATCGCGATTCGCGGCTGAAATTTCTACGGACGAAATTATCGTCGGAAAACTCGGAGCGGCTCCCGGGG
>CAJOOE010000216.1 GCA_905236145.1 uncultured Selenomonadaceae bacterium | reverse complement strand
GCTGTCACGGCAAACGTAATTGCAGAATCTCAAGTGGCGACGGACAACGGTATCCCGGTTATCGGACCCTGTGCGACAAATCCGGACGTTACGGTTGAGGGCGGCAATTTGAAAAAATTTGTGTTCCGCAGTTGCTTTATCGACCCGCAACAGAGTGAGGTCATGGCACAATTTGCGGCAAAAGATTTGAACGCGAAAACCGCAGTCCTCTACCTCGATTCCAGCTCCGATTATTCCAAGAGTTTGGGCAAAATCTTCAAAGAAAAATTTGAGGCAGACGGCGGCAAGGTTGTTATGGAAGAGGCTTTCCTTGCAAAAGATCAGGACTTTAAAGCCGCACTCACAAAAATCAAAAACGCCAATGCCGATGTAATTTTTGTCCCGGCTTATTATGAAGAAGTCGGCAAAATCGTCAAACAGGCTCGCGAACTCGGAATCACCGCGACAATGCTCGGCACAGACGGCTGGGACGATACAAAAGTTGTCGATATTGCCGGCAAGGATGCTCTGAACAATACTTTCTTCTGCACGCACTATTTTGAAGGAGATGCGGAAGTTCAAGACTTCATCAACGCTTACAAGAAAGAATACAACACCGCTCCGAATGTCTTTGCGGCTCTCGGCTACGACGCGGGAAAAATGATCGTTGACGCAATTCAACGCGGCGGCGATACTCCGGAAAAAGTTCGCGATGCAATCGAAAGCATTAAGGGTTTGAAAGTCGGTACCGGCGTAATCACGATGGACGCGGCAACTCACAACCCGATTAAAGGCATTGTCGTCCTCGAAACAAAAGACGGCGAACGCTCACTTCGTGCAAAAATTGCTCCGGAAAAATAAAAACTTTCTCAAATGAACATTTAAAAATTTTTTTGGTAGACGGTCGGCAATGTCAAGCCGCTTGATGTTGCCGACAAAATTTTTTTTACGGGGGAGGTCGGCTCATGGATTTTTTTCAACAATTCGTTCAGCAACTTATAAACGGCGTAAGTCTGGGCAGTATTTACGCTCTGATTGCTCTCGGTTACACCATGATTTACGGCATTATCAAACTTATAAATTTTGCTCACGGCGATATTTATATGGTCGGAGCGTATATCGGATTTTTTGCAATAACTTTCGGGCATTGGCCGATTATTCCGGCTCTTTTGGTTTCAATGGCGGTCACCGGACTTTTGGGAATGCTCGTTGAAAAATTGGCGTATAAGCCTCTGCGTCACGCTCCGCGAATTTCAATTTTGATCACGGCAATCGGCGTATCGTTTTTCCTGGAATACACAAGTATGTATTTCGTCACGCCCACGCCGCGAACTTTTCCGGACGTTTTCGGAAGTTCGTCGTTTAATATCGGCGGATTTGTCCTGAACAGTCAGCAAATTTTTATTTTCGGAATTACGATCGTTCTCATGGGCATTTTGACTTACATAGTCAACAAGACGAAAGTCGGGAAAGCGATGAGGGCGGCAAGTTTCGACACGGAAACCGCTCAACTCATGGGCATTGACTCGGACAAAATAATTTCGCTTACCTTCTGTATCGGCTCGGCACTTGCCGCTGCGGCGGGAGTTTTGGTCGGAATTTATTACAACACGATAGATCCGCTCATGGGAATTATGCCGGGCTTGAAGGCGTTTGTTGCGGCTGTTCTCGGCGGAATAGGAATTTTGCCGGGTGCGGTCGTCGGAGGAATAATCTTGGGAGTGATAGAGGCACTTGTCGCCGGATTTTTGTCCTCCACTTTCCGTGACGCGGCGGCGTTTGCGATTTTGATTTTGGTTTTGCTTATTAAGCCGAGCGGTCTTTTCGGCAAAAATACTAATGAGAAGGTGTAAAGCATGAACGCGGTAAGAAAAAAAGATTTTATGATGCTTGTGTTCGGTTTGGTGCTTTTCGCCGTTCTGCAAGTAATGATAAGCAATCGGATAATCGGATCCTTTTGGGAACTGAATATAATTTTGATTTGCGTCAACGTGATAATGGCGGCGAGTTTAAATTTGATTAACGGTTACACGGGGCAATTTTCACTTGGTCACGCGGGATTTATGGCAATCGGCGCGTACGTCGGCGTTGTAG
>CAJOOE010000215.1 GCA_905236145.1 uncultured Selenomonadaceae bacterium | reverse complement strand
ATCATCGGAACCGGAAGTTTATAGGTGTTGCAACCGCCGATATAACGATAAAGGGGAAGACCGACATATTGCGCACCGGCTTTCGCTGCGGCAAGTGAAACACCGAGAACGGCATTTGCACCGAGTTTGCTCTTTGTGGGAGTGCCGTCGAGTTCAATCATCTTGTAGTCGAGAGCACGTTGATCCAGAACGCAATCACCCTGAATTGCAGGAGCGATGACTTTGTTGACGTTTTCGACAGCCTTCAAAACGCCTTTGCCGAGATAACGGCTCTTGTCACCGTCACGGAGTTCGAGAGCTTCGTTTTCGCCGGTCGATGCACCGGAAGGAACTGCCGCACGTCCGCAAATGCCGTTTTCAAGGATAACGTCGACTTCAACGGTAGGATTACCGCGAGAGTCAATAATTTCGCGACCGATAACCTTTTCAATTTTCGCCATTACAAAATCCCCCTTATCAATTAAACAAAAAATTCTGAATATGATTGCATTATACCGGTTTGATTATGAAATTCAAGATAATTTTGTAAAAATTTTCCGGGGGGACAATCTTTTAAAAATTTCAGTTAAGTGTTAAAATGAAAAAAATAATTTTGAAAGGTGAGATAATGGACAGATATAAACTTGAAATTGACGACGGAAAGATTTTCGGAAATCTTTTGAGCGGCTTGAAAATCGCAGAGGGATCCGGCGAATCTCTGCAAAGTTGCGTAATAAAAGAAGTCATAATCACGCCGGAAATAAATCATTGGAAAATTTCGGTTTATTCGGCAAAGAATGTTGACGAAAACCTTTTTCACACAGCCGAAAATTTTTTGGCGGAAAAATACGGTGCGACGGTTGAAATTCGTCCGTTTGTAATTCCGGTTGCCGCTCCCGAAAAAAAATCTTACACGCCCGGAAAAAATTTTGCCGCAAAAAATTCCGGCAGGACAAGGACTTCATCACGCAAGGAAATTTTCGGCAAGATAGAGGGAACCGTTACAAACATCGTCGATATAAAGGAAGAATTGCCGAACGTGATAATTTCCGGAGAGATAGGCAAGGATGAAAAAAACGGAATTGTCCTTCGCGAATTTAAAACCGGCTCTTGTGCCGTAATTTTCGCACTGACCGACAATACAAACGGCATTGTTTGCAAGAAATTTTTTAAAGCCGGGTCAAAGGAAAAGGCGGAAGAATTTGCCGGGAAATTAAAAGGCGGCATGAACGTGAAAATTTCCGGCCCGGTGAAGTACGACGATTTTTTGAAAGAAAATATTGTGATGATTGATTCGGTTGAAGAACTTCCCGCAGAAACTTCAACGCGGCAAGACCTTGCCGAAATCAAAAGGACGGAACTTCACGCCCATACGACCATGAGTGCGATGGATTCGGTTGTTTCCGTCGAAAAATTGATTGAAACCGCCGCCGCTTGGAATTGGTCAAGCGTGGCGATAACGGATCACGGTGTTGTACAGGCTTTCCCGGACGCGGCAAAAACCGCCGCGAAATTGGCGAAGTCCGGCAAAAACATAAAAATTATTTACGGCATGGAGGGTTACCTTGTCGGCGAAGATTTTAAACAAAAATATGCAAATCACATAATCATTTTGGCGAAAAACAAGATAGGCTTGGAAAATCTGTACAGGCTTGTGTCTTTGAGTCAGGTAAAATATTTTCACCGCACTCCGCGTATCCCGAAAAAAATTTTGTCGGAGTTTCGCGAAGGTTTGATTTTGGGTTCCGCTTGCGAGGCCGGCGAACTTATCCGGGCAATCGTCGCCGGACAACCGGAAAATGAAATTGAAGAAATTGCAAATTTTTATGACTATCTGGAAATTCAGCCGATTCACAACAATGATTTTCTCGTCCGCAGTGAAGAATTTCCCTCCGTCAACAACGACGACGATTTAAGGCAAATAAATATCCGGGTTGCCGAACTTGCGAAAAAATTAAACAAGCCGCTGATTGCGACCTGCGACGTTCACTTTTTAAATCCGGGCGATTCGCTTTACAGAACGATTTTGATGAACGGGAAAGGTTTTGAAGATTCGGATATTCAACCGCCGCTGTATTTGAGGACGACGGACGAAATGCTTGAAGAGTTTTCCTATCTCGACGAAAAAACCGCTTATGACGCGGTTATAACAAATCCGAATAAAATTGCCGAACAAATCGAAGTGATGAAACCGATTCCGGACGGGCTTTATTCTCCTTCAATTCCGGGAGCCGACGAAGAAATCCGGGAAATGTCTTACAAGAAAGCCCGCCTGATGTACGGCGAAAATTTGCCGAAAATCGTGGAGGACAGATTGGAGCAGGAACTCAAGCCGATTATCGGACACGGTTTTTCCGTCCTCTATTTAATCGCTCAAAGGCTTGTTAAAAAATCCAATGACGACGGTTATCTTGTCGGTTCCAGAGGATCCGTCGGCTCGTCTTTCGTCGCTACCGTCACCGGAATAACCGAAGTCAATCCTTTGCCGCCGCACCACCGCTGTCCGAAATGTTGTTACAGCAAATTTGTCACGGACGGCTCGGTAGGTTGCGGCTACGATTTGCCGGACGAAAATTGT
>CAJOOE010000214.1 GCA_905236145.1 uncultured Selenomonadaceae bacterium | reverse complement strand
TGCGTCTTACATAGTCTCCACAGGCGTGAATTCCCGTCCCACCGACGGTACTGTGTTGCCGTGCCGAACAAGCGACACTTTATGCAATAACTATATTTTATTATAATGAATTTTGCTTGTCAAGAGCAATTCATCCCACCACTTGTAGAAGTGGGGGATTTCTTGCTAAGTTTGGTTAAAAAAATTTAATTGTCAAACCTGAGCCGTCAACCCGGCGGCCAAGTCATTTTTCTGCCGCCGAGCAGGTGAACGTGCAAATGGTTTACCGTCTGCCCGCCGTCCTCGCCGGTATTTATGACAAGCCGAAAACCTTTTCCCGCAATATTTAAATCCCTTGCAAGTTTCGGAATGACTTCCGTAAAAATATGTGCGGCAAGTTCGCCGTCCTCGGAATTAAATTCGGCGATGTTTGCGATATGTTCTTTCGGAACAATCAAAATGTGTTCCGGAGCCTGCGGCGAAAGGTCGCGAAATGCTCTGACCGTGTCGTCTTCGTAAACCGTTTCCGATTTGATTTCGCCGTTTGCAATTTTGCAAAAAATACAATCCGACATTTTAAAATCCTCCCGTTAAATTTCCCGGTGTCGGGTAATTCGGCACAAACTCAAAATTTTCCTGCCGGGCAGGCGATAAGGCGGAAAGTTATTTTTTCCGGTTCCCTATTTCCCGACGACTTCTCTGACAAGTTTTTCCGCCGCCTCAAACATTTTCGGAAGTCCGTCCGGATTTTTCCCGCCGGCTTGAGCCATATCCGGACGACCGCCGCCGCCGCCGCCGATAAGCTTTGAAATTTCTTTGACGATTTTGCCGGAATGAATACCGGACGCAACCGCTTTTTTGTCGGCTTTGACAACCAAATTGACTTTGCCTTCGTCGTTTGCCGTCGCCAAAACAATTACGCAATTTTCCAGCCTGTCAGCAATTTTGTCCGCCATATCCCGCAATTCGTCCATGTCTTTGACGTGGGCAAGGCTTGAAACAAATTTCAAATCGCCGATTTCCGTAACGCCGGCAAGCATTTTTTGCGATTCCGCTTTTTCTCTCATCGCGTGGACTTCGTCAAGTTCTTTCTTCATAACTTTTTCTTCCGCGAGAACTTTTTTGATTTTCTCCGGCAAATCTTCCGCTTTGACTTTCAAAATTCCGGCGGCGTTATTCAAAATTTCCGTCTGCTTATTCGCGTCGAGAATTGCCGCCCGTCCGGTAATTGCCTCAATCCTGCGAACGCCCGCCGCAATTCCGCTTTCACCGACAATTTTAAATCTGCCGATCTGCCCGACGTTTTTGACGTGAGAGCCGCCGCAAAGTTCGCAACTGAAACCGGGAACGCTTACGACCCGTACAACGTCGCCGTATTTTTCTCCGAAAAGTGCCATCGCTCCCAATTTTTTCGCGTCGTCGATATTCATTTGCTTGATGTCAACGTCGGTTGCCTTCAAAATTTCTTCGTTGACAAGTTCCTCCACGTCCGCAATTTGTTGAGCGGTAACCGGCTCAAAATTTGAGAAGTCGAAACGCAAACGCTCCGGAGTGACCAAAGAGCCGGCTTGATGAACCTGATCCCCGACAACTTTCCGGAGTGCGGCTTGGAGCAGGTGAGTCGCCGTGTGATTGCGGGCTGAAGAAAGTTTTTTGTCGCGGTCGATTTCGATTTTCACAACGTCGCCGACTTTCAGCAAACCTTCCTCAACATAAGCCTCATGGTAAATTGTGCCGTCCGGAAGTTTCTTGGCGTTGTGAATTTTGATTCTGCCGAGTTCGCTTGTGAAAATTCCTTCGTCGCCGACTTGACCGCCGCCTTCCGCATAAAAAGGCGTACTCTCCAAAATTATTCCCGCCTCTTCGCCGTCGGAAAGTTCTTCTGCAAGTTTTCCGTCTTTCCAAATTGCGACAACTTTTGATTCCGTCGTACTTTCATCGCGTTTCAAATTTGAAGTGTCGATATGTGACAAGTCCGGCACGGCAACTCTTTCATTTGCCGCACGGGCAGCCCTTGCCCTTTGCCGCTGATTGTCCATCGCCGCGTCAAAGCCTTTTTTGTCGAGCGTCAAATTGTTTTCTTCCAAAATTTCTTCTATAAGTTCGAGCGGGAAACCGTAAGTGTCGTAAAGTTTAAATCCTACTTCGCCGGCGAGTTCGTTTTTGCCGGAATTTTTGACCGCATCAATTTCCTTGTTCAAAAGTTCCGTTCCCTGCGTCAAAGTCGCGGCGAATCTGTCCTCCTCAAGGCGAATGACTTTTTTAATGTATTCGACTTTGTTTGAAAGTTCTTCAAAATCCGGAACGCCGGAATAAATTTTTTCGACGGTGGCAACCGCACCTTCCAAAAACGCGTCCTTAATTCCGAGCATACGCCCGTGACGAATCGCCCGGCGTAAAATTCTGCGGAGAACGTAACCGCGACCTTCATTTGACGGCAAAATCCCGTCCATAATCATCACTGTCATACTCCGGGCGTGGTCCGCTATAACTTTCATGGAAACATCTTTTTTCGCGTCCGTGCCGTATTTCAAGCCGCTCAATTTTTCAACATATTCGATAATCGGGAAGAGGAGATCGGTTTCAAAATTCGACGGCTTGTTTTGAAGAACCGATGCAAGTCTTTCAAGTCCGCAACCGGTATCAATGTTTTTGTGGGCAAGCGGTTTATATTCGCCGTCCTCCGTCCTGTCGTACTGCGTGAAAACCAAATTCCAAATTTCCAAATATCTGTCGCAATCGCAACCCGGTGCGCAAGTATCTTTTC
>CAJOOE010000213.1 GCA_905236145.1 uncultured Selenomonadaceae bacterium | reverse complement strand
CTTTCAAGTGCGAAAAATGCGGCGGCGAAATGCACAGAGTCCCGGAAGTCATAGATTGCTGGTTTGACAGCGGGGCAATGCCTTTTGCTCAATGGCACTATCCTTTTGAGAACAAGGAAATTTTTGAAAATCATTTTCCGGCGGACTTCATAAGTGAGGCTGTGGATCAAACTCGCGGCTGGTTCTATTCGCTTATGGCAATTTCCACTTTGCTTTTTGACGATACCGCTTTCAAAAATTGTATTGTCTTGGGTCTTGTCCTGGATAAAGACGGGCAGAAAATGTCGAAGTCGAAGGGCAACGCGGTCGCTCCGATGGACACTTTGAAGGAACACGGTGCGGACGCAATTCGTTGGTATTTCTATGAAAATTCCGCTCCCTGGCTGCCGAATCGCTTTCACTCCGGAGCCGTCACGGAAGGTCAGAGAAAATTCTTGGGGACGCTGTGGAATACTTACGCCTTCTTCGTCCTTTATGCAAATATCGACAATTTCGACGCGACGAAACATAAAATCGAATACGACAAACTTCCGGTCGCGGACAAGTGGTGTTTGTCGCGTATGAACACGATGATTAAAACAGTTGACGATTGCCTCGCAAATTATAAAGTCCCGGAAACGGCAAGGGCTTTGCAGGATTTTGTCGATGAACTTTCAAATTGGTACGTCCGCAGAAGCCGTTCAAGATTTTGGGCGAAGGGTATGGAGCGGGATAAAATCAACGCTTACATGACACTTTATACCGCACTGGTAAATTTGGCAAAAGCCGCCGCTCCGATGATTCCCTTCATCACGGAAAACATTTACCGCAACCTTGTCTGCAGTATCGACAAAAACGCACCGGAAAGCGTTCACCTCTGCGACTTCCCGCAAGCCGACGAAAATATGATTGACTCCGAACTTGAGAAAAATATGGACGCGGTTTTAAAAATTGTCGTCTTGGGACGTGCGGCGAGAAATGCGGCAAATATCAAAAATCGTCAGCCGGTCGGAAAAATGTTTGTCAAGGCCGAAAATTCTTTGCCGGAAAATTTTGTCGAAATTATCGAAGATGAATTGAATGTAAAGAGCGTCGAGTTCCGCGAAAATATGGAAGAGTTTGTAAAATATGAGATTAAGCCGCAATTCAGAGTTTTGGGCAAAAAAGTCGGCAAGCAAATGAGCGAAGTAAAATCCGCTCTTGAAAAACTTGACGGTGCGAAAGCCAAAAACGAATTGGATAAAACCGGCGAATTGAAATTGCAACTTTCCGGCGGCGAAGTTACTTTGATTCCGGAAGATATTGAAATTACAATAAATCAAAGTGAAGATTACAACTGCCAAAGTGACCGGGAAATTTCGATCGCACTTTCCACCGTCCTCACTCCGGAACTTGTCGAAGAAGGTTTTGTCCGCGAAATTATCAGCAAAGTTCAGGCCATGCGGCGGGAAAGTGATTTTGAAGTCACGGACAGAATAAAAATTTTCGCGACAGGCAATTCAAAGGTTGAAGAAATTGTCCGGAAAAATTCCGACGAAATTAAATCTGTCACTCTTGCCGATGAAATTATTTTTGATTCGACCTGTGAAAATTCGCAGGAAAAGGATATTAACGGCGAAAAAATTTCAATCGGCGTACAAAGAATATAAGATTAAATTTAAGAATTTTGAAAATATATCCGATATAAATACCGGCGGCAGGGAGGCTTGCAAAAACCGACTTCCGCCGCAAAAAAATTTGGCAAAAAGAGTTCCCGTTTTGAATCAACACAGGCGGGTTCGATTCCCGCACTGAAGATACTCTTCGCCGAAAAAAGATTGTCGGCACAGAAAGTTCCTGTTGAAAATCTTTGAAAAATGTTTTACTTTTCGCCGGCATAATTGAAAACAGCGGGCGGTGAAAAAAATTTTTTTCGCCGCCCTTTGATTTTTTGAGAGGAGGAGTTTTTTAAATGAATTACAAATTTTTTAAACTCGTTCAAGCGACGTTGAGTTTGTTTAAAGCGGTGCCGAATTTTTCGGAAGAAAATTCGGAGACGGAAGAAAATATTCTCGGATACGAACTCGACAACGAAAAAAATCTTGAGAACGGTTTTTTTATCGCCGACAAGGTTTTTAAATGTTGTCCGTGCGTCGCCGTCGAAGAAAATCTCGAAGTCATAAAAAATAAATTCGGTTACAATGTCTTTGAACTGAATCAAGGTTTTTACAAATCTTTCAAGACGGTCACCGAACTCACTCCTCAAAAACTTTTGGCAAATAAACTTTTGCATTATATGACGACTTACGGCTTTGAAAATCTCGGAATTTTTGACAATGACACGGTTTTCATTCCCGCCGAAAAATTGGAATTGCCGGAAGATGCCGAGCCGATAAAAATTACAGTGATAAATACCGTCCTCGACAAAAGAGAAATTGCGGAACGCACCGAAAAACTCATCATGACCGGTGCGGCACTTTCCGCAGAAACTTTGGAAAATATCGTCGTTATTTTAAAGTTCGTTAAAATAAGAGTGAACGTTGACGAAATAGCGAACAAAGAGTTAAAAAATATTTTCTGCGATATGATGAAGATTTTGCCGAAAAATCCGGCAGAGTTTTTGCGGTATTTGGTTTACAAAGATACCGGCTCAGGCTTGCTTATAAAAAGCCCGGAAGTAATTTTCGCATTGAAAAATTCCGGGCAAAATTTTGACAAATATTTTTCGCGGTACATTAAAGAAAACGGAATTGAAAAATTGGCGGAAATTTTTCACAGATTTAAACCGCTGTGGCTGGCTTTCAAAGGTCGGTCGCCTTACCTCAGGAAAACCGTGAATAAAATACGCAAACTTGCCGACAAATATCACAAGCCGGTCACCCCGAAACTTTTGGAAAATTTGACTTCAACGGAAAAAATCGACTTTGAAAAATTCAAGTCCGAACTTTCAAAGGTCACCGTCTTTAAAAAAATTTCCATCGCAAACAGTTTGCTTTATCGCAGTGCCGCACCGGAAAATATTGCTTACCGTATCCGCAACGGCAAAGTTTTTGTTGAAAAATACGACAAAAAATTCAAACTTGACTTTAAAATTCTTTCCGCCGTGATCGATTCGATTGTCGAAGAAGTACGCCCGAATGTAAACGGCAAAAAAATTTTTATTCCCGAAAATTTTAATTATGCGATGCCGACGAGCGAAAAAAAATTTATCGGCGGTATTCCTTTCGGTTCTTCGTTAAGTTTCGGAAAAAAATCCGTCGTCGTCGGAGTGCATTGGTTCAATCTTAAAAATGACAGGGTCGATTTGGATTTGCATTTAAATTCACAAAAACGCGACATCGGCTGGCAAAATGATTTTGAGGGAGAAAATTTTATTGACGCGAAAAATTGCGACGTGATTTTTTCCGGCGATATGACGGACGCACCGAAAGAAAAAGGCGGGGCGACGGAGGCTTATTTTGTCGGCGAAAAAGTTTCCGATGAAACTCTCATGGTTAATCTGAACAATTACACTCAAAATGAAAATCCGGTGCCGTTTAAATTGTTTCTCGGCGAAGTTGACCGGGAAAAAATTGACAGGAAATATTTAATCGATTCGCACGAAATTTCTTTCTGCGTATCCGACGAAATTTCCGGATATGAAAAATTTCTCGGCTTTTTGATTGCGGGCGGGAACGGCGAAAAAATTTTTTGTTTCGCGTCCGGCTCAATGGGAAACAGGATTGTTGCCCGGAGCGACGAAAATTCAGGCAAGATGTTATCGGCGATAAAAACTTCTTTTGAATCGGCTTTGAATTTGAAAGACATTTTGTCAAAGGCCGGTGCAATTTTTGAAATACCGGAAGGCGAGGAGCCGGATATAAATTTAAATCCCGCCGAAGTCACGAAAGATATTTTACTCGGCTTGTTCGCGAAAAATTAAAAGGAGATATGAAAAATGCAGGAATTGAAAAAAATCGGTTTTATCGGTACGGGGATAATGGGAGCCGCCATGGCGGGGCATCTCATGAACGCCGGATTTGAAGTCAGTGTTTACAATCGGACGAAATCAAAGGCACAAGATTTGATAAATCGCGGGGCAAGGTGGTGCGAAACTGCCGGCGAATGTGCGAAAAATCAAGACGTTGTAATGACGATTGTCGGATATCCGAAAGACGTGGAGGAAATTTATTTGTCGGAAGGCGGGATAATCGACAACGCAAAGCCCGGAACTTATCTTGTCGATATGACGACTTCTTCGCCGGCCGTCGCGGAAAAAATTTTCAACGCCGCGAAACTCAAAAATTTACATGCGGTCGATGCACCGGTCACGGGCGGAGATGTCGGAGCGAAAAAGGCGACGCTCACAATTTTGGTCGGCGGCGAAAAAGAGGACTTCGACGCACTGCAACCGATTTTCAAGGTTATCGGAAAAAATCCGGTTTACGAGGGTTCTGCGGGAGCCGGGCAAAAAACGAAGGCTTGCAATCAAATAGCAATAGCCGGTACGCTTGCCGGAGTTTGTGAGGCGTTCGCCTATGCGAAAGCGTCCGGGCTTGACATTGAAAAAGTTTATTCCGCAATTTCCTCCGGAGCCGCCGGAAGTTTTCAAATGACCGGAGTGGCACGGCAGGGGCTTGACGGAAATTTCAATCCCGGTTTTATGCTCAAGCACCTCGCAAAAGATCTGTCAATCGGCGTTGAAGATTCAAATTCCTGCGGCTTATCCCTTCCCATTCTTTCCACCGTTCTCCACGAACTGCGGAGCATGGAAAAATCCGGACACGGCGCGGAAGGTACTCAGGCGTTGTTGAAATATTACGGCGTTGTCGAATAAAATCAAATGTTTTAAAGAGATTTTGATTTGATGATTTTTTTGCAGGAAATTTGCGACTCCGGCAGAAAAAGCAAATTGAAAATGAAGTTACAGATATTTTTTGAAAGGATTTGATAAAATGATTTCAAGTACCGATTTCAGAACGGGATTGACGATCGAAATTGACGGGAATGCGTGGCAGATTGTGGACTTTCAGCACGTCAAGCCGGGAAAAGGTGCGGCGTTTGTCCGCACGAAAATCAAAAATGTGGAAACCGGAGCGGTCGTCGAAAGAACTTTCAACCCGAATGAAAAAATGCCGCCGGCTCACTTGGATACCGCGAGAATGCAGTATCTCTATGAATCGGACGGCAACTACGCCTTTATGAACACCGAAACCTATGAGCAGACGGAACTTACAAAAGATCAACTCGGCACGGCTCTCAATTACCTTATGGAAAATATGGAGGTCAACCTTCAGACTTTCAAAGGACGCATTATCGGAATAAGTCTGCCGAACTCCGTCGAATTGAAAGTTACGGAGTGCGAGCCGGCGGTTAAAGGAAATACCGCGACCGGTGCGACTAAAAATGCGACGCTTGAAACCGGCTATGTCGTCCGCGTCCCGCTCTTCATCAATGAAGGCGATGTTTTGAGAATAGACACACGCACCGGAAATTACATTGAAAGAGCTTAATTTGCAAAATCCAAATCATTCCGAAGGTTTATTGCCTCAGCGATATGATTTTCGTTAATCTCCGAAACGCCGCCGTCAAGATCGGCGATTGTCCGACCGACTTTTATGATTCTGTCGTAAGAGCGGGCGGACAATTTTTTTGTTTCAAAAACTTCTTTTAAAAGTTGTTGAGCTCCCTCCGTCAAAGTGCAAAGTTGTTGTATCATCGGGTGATTCATTTGAGCGTTGCAAAAGACGTGGTATTTTGCCAGCCGGCGAATTTGCAATTCCCTTGCCGCCGCGACGCGTTTTCTGATTTCGGAAGAAGGTTCCGCTTTTCTCTTTGAACTCAAATCCTCATATTTCACTCGCGGGACTCTGATATGAATGTCGATCCTGTCCAAAAGCGGGCCGGAAAGTTTGTGAGTATACCGGTTTATTTGTTGCGTGGAGCATTGGCAGGCGTGATCTTTGTCACCGTACCAGCCGCAGGGGCAGGGGTTCATGGCACAAATTAAAATCAGGCTTGAAGGAAAAGTCAAAGAACCGTTTACCCGGCTGATGGTAATTTGTCTTTCTTCGAGCGGTTCCCTCAAAGCCTCCAAAACCGTTTTCTTAAATTCCGGCAATTCGTCCAAAAACAAAACGCCGTTGTGAGCCAAAGTCACCTGACCGGGCATGGGAATTGTTCCGCCGCCGATTATCGCCGCCGCAGATGCATCGTGATTCGGATTTTGAAAAGGTCGCTTTGTGATAAGACCGCCGCCCGTCCCCAATTTCCCGGCTATGCTGTAAATTTTTGTGACTTCCAAAGCCTCCTCACGCGTCATATCCGGCAAAATCGAACTCATTCTCTTGGCAAGCATTGTCTTTCCGGAGCCGGGTACGCCGACCATCAAAACATTGTGACCGCCCGCCGCCGCAATTTCCAACGCCCTCTTTGCCATAAATTGACCTTGAACGTCCGCGAAATCGTCAACCAATTCCACGAAACCTTCGGGCTCGTCGACGGGCACTGGTGTCGCGGGTTCAAGATCAGT
>CAJOOE010000212.1 GCA_905236145.1 uncultured Selenomonadaceae bacterium | reverse complement strand
GACAACCATTCCGTCAACATCGGTAGGTGTTGCAGGATAACCAGCCTCTTTCAATGCCTCGGCGAGATAATAGCGGAAACGGCTGCTGTCAAGCATACCGCCCTGACCGATGATGCGGTTACGCGGAAGTTTGCTGTCTTTCAAAGTGAGATAAGTCATCGCGTCCATCGGGTTGGAGATGATGACCAAGATTGCATCGGGCGAATATTTGAGAATCTGATCCACAACGCTCTTTACAATCTTTGCGTTGGTGCCGATAAGGTCTTCGCGGCTCATGCCCGGCTTACGCGGAATACCGGAAGTAATGACAACAACCTGAGAGCCTGCCGTCGCCTCATAGTTATTGGTTACGCCCGTGACCGTCGTATCAAAGTTGAGCATGTGAGCGGTCTGCATGATGTCCATTGCTTTGCCTTCCGACAAGCCTTCTTTAATATCAATGAGAACCACTTCACTTGCAAAACCCTTTGTCGCCAAAACATTTGCCACCGTCGCTCCGACGTTACCTGCACCGACTACAGTTACTTTCATCTTAAAAATTCCTCCTTATCAAACCAAAACGCATATCATGAAAATTTTAATTTGTGAACGATTTTTTGCAAAGTCGTCGAAATTTTCTTTCGATTGACTTTAACGTAATTTTACACAATGAATTTTGATTTGACAAGTATTTTTTTGCCTTGTGTGCAAGATTTTTCGGAAATTTTTCGGAGCGGAAACACAAACTTTGCGTAAAATTTTTTTGTGTGTTAAAATACGCCGGACAGTCGGGAAGGCGGACAGATTTTCTGACGCACCGACTTGTCAACCGAAAAATTTTGAATTGAGAAAGGGATTTCAATGACCGAAAAAAATAAATTCGATTCCCGGAAAATTTTGGAGTTTGAAAAAATCCGGGAGCGTTTGAGAGAATTTGCAACAAGTAATTTCGGAAAAGAACTTGCCGCGAATATCGAGCCGGAAAGCGATTTTGATTCAGTTGCCGAAAAATTGTCTTTGACGACCGAGGCGGTAAAAATTTTTTCGATGACCGCACCGCCTTTGGGAGGTATCCGGGACATTCGCGAAATTTTGAAAAAAATTCGCTTGGGAAGTTCCGCAGAGTCCGAAGAATTTTTGGATATTCTTTCGACAATGTACGCAATGCGGCAGGGGAAATACTTTTTCCGGGACACGGACATTGATTCGCCGCAGTTAAAATCGCAAGCCGTCGAAATTGAAATTTTGGGGAATTTGGAACGCCGTCTGGAAAATGCGATAGACGAACACGGAGCGGTTAAAGATACGGCAAGCGTCGAACTTCAAAAAATTCGTCGCGATCTCCGCTCAGCACAAAACAAAATCAAGACGGATATTTTTAACATTCTGCACGACAACAACAACCAAAAATTTTTTCAAGACGCTATCGTTACAATGAGGGGCGACAGGTACGTTATCCCGGTCAAAGCCGAATACAAATCCGCTTTTCCCGGAATCGTCCACGACCGCTCCGCAACCGGTGCGACAATTTTTATAGAGCCGATGTCGATTGTGAATTTAAACAACGACATTAAACAACTTGAGGCGGACGAGCGTCACGAAGTCGCAAGAATTTTGCGGGTATTGAGCGAGGAAGTCCGCAAAAATTCCGGCGAACTTTTGAATAATGTAAAAATTCTTGCGGAAATTGACCTTGTATTTGCGAAGGCGAAATTTGCCCGGAAACTTGACGCAACCGAGCCGATTTTAAGCGAATATACAGATTTAATCGGGGCAAGGCATCCGCTGATTGATCCGGAAAAAGTCGTGCCGATCGACATAAAACTCGGAGAAAATTTTTCCATGCTCCTGGTCACCGGTCCGAATACCGGCGGCAAAACCGTTTCGATGAAAACTTTGGGTCTGCTGTCGCTTATGACTCAATCCGGGCTTTATATTCCGGCAAAGAGCGGATCAAAAATTGCCGTCTACTCAAATATTTTTGCCGACATAGGCGACGAGCAGTCGATAGAACAGAGTCTTTCGACTTTTTCCGCACACATGACGAAACTTGTAAAAATTTTGTCTGAAGTCGAATCGGGCGATCTTGTACTTTTGGACGAATTGGGAGCGGGAACGGATCCGGATGAAGGTACGGCATTGGCGACGGCGATTTTGGAAAGACTTCTGCAAATTCGGGCGGCAACCGTCGCGACGACCCATTATTCCGAATTGAAAACTTTTGCTTATTCGACAGCCGGAATTGAAAATGCCTGCGTCGAATTTAACGCCGAAACTTTAAAACCGACTTACCGGCTTTTAATCGGAATACCGGGAGCAAGCAACGCCTTTGCAATAAGTGAGCGTTTGGGTTTGCCGAAAAGTTTGATTCTCCGGGCAAAACAATTCATAAATTCCGAACACGCGAATTTTGAAAAAGTCGTTTCGGAATTGGAAAATCGGCGTGTGATGTACGAACAGTTAAACGCAGAAATTTCGGAACGCCTGACAAAACTTTCCGCACAAGAAAAAAAAGTCGCCGAAATTCGCGACGAACTTTCAAAGTCAAAGAGCGAAATTATTCGCAAGGCAAAGGAAAAAGCGGCGGCAACCGTCCGGCAGACAAAGAGAGAGGCGGAGGAAATCATAGCCGCACTGAAGGAACAGTTTGACGATACCGGAGTCAAAAAACGCCGGCAGGCAATTCAAGCCGCCCGCGACAAATTGAGAGAGGCGGAGGACGAAAATTCGCCGGGAATCGTCGGACAAAAATCTTTGGGCAAACGCATAAACAAAAAAATTCTTGCCGTCGGCGACACCGTTTACATTCCGGCTTTGGATCAAAAAGGCCGGGTAATTTCCATTGACAAGGACGGGAAAGAGTTGACCGTTCAAGTCGGATTTATGAAAACCACCGTGCAGACTTCAAAATGCCGGTTTGTCGGTCACGGGCAGAAGGAAATCGAAATTTCACCGCCGCCGCAAAATTTCAATCGCGGCTCTTTCGGACTTTTGGAAAAGACTTCGACAATCGGCAGAGATATTGACATTCGCGGGCTTTCGGTTGACGAGGCGGAACAGCTCTGCGGAAAATTTATCGACGATGCCGAACTTGCCGGACTGAAACAAGTTTTGATTATTCACGGCAAAGGCACCGGGGTACTTCGCAAAGGTATTCATGATTTTTTGCGAAGAAGCAAGGCGGTTGAAAATTTTCAACTTGCAGACATTGACGAAGGCGGCTCCGGTGCGACGATTGTAACTTTGAAATAAAACAACATCAAAATTTCAGCGGAAGTTTCGGCTTGACATAATTCAAAAGATAATGGTCGGTGATAGTATTTGCAAGGAACTCTCCAAACTCTGCGAATTTTTCAACCTCATATTCCGTGATTCCCGCAGCATTAAAAAACACGGACTTATCAGGTATTCCGTGTTTTATCAAAAGTTCGCCGTCATCATAACCAAGTACATTTATAGCGTTGCTGTAGCGAAATTTTTTTGAGAGTTTCGGCAAGAGAAATTC
>CAJOOE010000211.1 GCA_905236145.1 uncultured Selenomonadaceae bacterium | reverse complement strand
TTAAAACCGGTTTTACCAAGTTCTGTCAACGACAAAATCCGCAATTTGTTCAAGTGCAAGCCCGGTCGAAGTTTTCATGAGGAAGGGCAGATTTACGCGAGCGGAATCGACATGCCCGTCCGCACGCATTTTGCAATATTCGACGGCATCGGTATTGCGGATAATTTCGATCGCGTCCATTACGTCGGAATCGGAAATATCTCTGCGTGTCACAATATCCCGCAAGACTTCCGATTCGTCGCTGACACTCAAAGCACGGATAACCGGCATTGTTATTACTCCGCTCTTCAAATCGCCGCCCAACGCCTTGCCGGTAACTTTTTCGTCGCCGAAAAAATCCAAAACATCGTCTATAATTTGAAAGGCAAGACCGAGTCCGTTGCCGTAAGCCGTCAAATCGTCAATTTCTTTTTTATCCATGCCGGCAATTATTCCGCCGAGTCTGCAACAAGTCGCGAGAAAAACCGCCGTCTTTAAATTTATTCGTTCATAGTATTCGCTCATTTCCGGTATTTTGAAAAGGTTTCTGTCCTGCGAAATTTCGCCGACGCACAAATTTTTTACCAATTTTGAAAGCGTTTCCGAAACTTCTCTGCCGTAATTTCCCTCCGCGACAATTTGAAAAGCCTTTGCAAAGAGATAATCACCGACGAGAACGGCAACTTGCGATCCGTATTTTGCATTTGTCGTTTCGACACGCCGCCTTTTTTTTGCGTTGTCCAAAATGTCATCGTGGACAAGGCTCGCCGTGTGAATCAGTTCTATTGCGACAGCCAAAGGCAAAGCAGATTTTATCGGACAGGTTCCGGTTGATCCGGCACACAAGAGAAACAACACCGGTCGGAGTCTTTTGCCGCCGTTTATCAGCGGAGCACATGCCTCGTATATAAAAGAATCTTCCTTTATCGCATCTTCAACGCAACTTTCCAATTCCCGCAAATCCTTTGTTGCCACATTTTCCAATTCGGATACAAAATTCAAAAACTCTCACCTGTCCTTAAAAAATTTGTCGATATTTTATCACAGCCGGGTAACTATGTCAAAAATTGCGGGAACGGCTCGTCGCGGTATCGCATAAAAATTTCCGGGAAATGCGGCAAAAAAAAAATCGCATCGCGTCAACAATGCGATTTTTTTTGCCGCGAATTTGTCAATCTCTGCACGTTGAATTTTATCAGCTGCCTATCCTGCCGACTTGATTGACGGACGCATCAAGCATCGTGTCCTGCGTGGTAACAGCCTTTGCTCCCGCCTCGTACATTCTGTGATTGTGGATCAGTTCGACCATTTCGCTGACGATTGCGGTATTTGATTTTTCCAAAATCCCCTGCAAAATTTCGCCGGTTGCGGGGACGGGTTGAGCGACATTTCCCTCGTTGTCGGTCACGGCGTAAAAGAGATTGTCGCCTTGTTTTTCGGTCGCAAGTCTGTCATTGAATTGAACAAATTGAATTTGAGCGAGTCGCAGTTGATTGTTTTGATTTCCGTTCGCCATTGCCTGACCTTGATCATTTTCCTGCACGTTGTTTCCGGTGACGTAAATCGTCCCGTCGCCCGTCACCAAAAATCTGTGAGCCGGAATATTCGCCGGGACGCGAATGGGATTGCCGCCGGTGTCAAGCAAATTATAGCCGCGAATATCCTGTAAAATTCCCTGCTGATTTTTGAAAAATGCACCGTTGCGGGTATATCTTACGCCGTTGGGCGTTTGAATTGCAAAAAATCCGTTGCCGGCTATGGCAAGGTCAAAAGGATTGCCGGTAGTTTCCATGGCACCCTGCGTATAATCGACGGCAATTTCGTCAATATAATCACCGAGTCCGAGTTCACCGATCGACGGGCGATAGAAGGGATCCGCATTAAAACCTTTGACCTGCGTAACGTCGTCCTTGTTTGTCTGAAGTTCCGAAAGCGAATTGAACGCCGGAACATTCATGCCGACGGCGGTACCGGCTTGTTCGTGATCGTAAACGCGTTTAATCAGCATATTGTGAAATTCGCGGTGGACGGCGGTATCCCGCTTGTAACCGGTCGTCGCGGCGTTTGCGATATTGTTTGCGATAACGTCCGTGCGTTGCGTTTCGGTTATCATTCCGGTCGCCGCCGTGTAAAGTCCTCTCCACATATTTTTTAACCTCCGGTTTTTTCAGGTGGAAAGGTGAAAAGGTG
>CAJOOE010000210.1 GCA_905236145.1 uncultured Selenomonadaceae bacterium | reverse complement strand
TTCTGTAATTGCTGATGCCTTGACTGATGTACCGTTTACTGACGAATCGGACAAGAAATTTTATGAAGTAGCGAAATTTTGCAATGCACCGTTGGTAACAGGAAATTTGAAACATTATCCGAAAGACAATTTAGTGAAGTCGGTTGTTGAATATTACAGCGAAATTGTCAGTTGATAATAAAATTTATGATATAAATCGAAAAAATTCGGTCGATGTAAAAACATGGATTCAAATACAGTCGAACAGTTTTCAGTATCTTACTTGAAATTAATTACAATCTTGCAAAAAAATTTTTATCGTGTATAATATCACCCGGTTAAAAATTTTGAAGGGGATGTAAAGGTTTCGACGGGGATAAGTGAGGTTCGATAAGCGGGTACCGGGTTCCTCGAACCGGTTCAGTAAGGGGAAAACGCTTTAAAATAAAAGCGAACGATTACGAATACGCTGCGGCAGCTTAAGCCGACCCTCGCCCGATGATTTTCCGCGGGTCGGGATCGGGGGACAGTAGCGGAATACCGATTCGGATTGCGTCGTAACGATTCGGGAAACTTAAAAGACGCTCGGCAAGGTCAAGTTTTTCGTCGAACTTGATTGAGCTTAAAAACGATCGGCGAATGCACCCGGAGAAAGTCGGGCAACGCTGTTTTCGGACAGGAGTTCGATTCTCCTCATCTCCACCAATCGAAAATTACAAGTGCAGGTCTTAAAAAGATTTGCACTTTTAAATTTTTTCTTGCAGGAAAATTCCTTTTTTGAAAGAATTGTGAAAGAAAGTTTACAGCCGAAAATTTTTTTGAGAACGGGAGGATTTTTATGGACGTTATCGCATTGGTCGGTCCTTCGGGTACGGGAAAAAGTCATCGTGCCTTGCAGGTTGCAAGAGAACACAATGCCGATGCCATTATAGACGACGGCATTTTAATCAAAGACGGGCATATAATTGCCGGCGAATCGGCTAAAACCGAAAAGAGTAAGATTATGGCGGTAAGGCGGGCGATTTTCGTCCTTCCGGGTCATGCGGAGGAAGTGCGGGCGGCAATTCAGCAAATTCAACCGCACAGAATTTTGGTTATCGGCACTTCCGAAAATATGGTACACAAGATTGCCAAGACTTTGAAACTTCCGGCAATTCAGTTGATCGTAAGAATTGAAGATATTGCCTCGCGTTCCGAAATGGCTTTGGCAAGATTTCACCGGCAGAAGGAAGGCAAGCATATTATCCCGGTTCCGACAATCGAACTTAAATCGCATTTTTCCGGCTATCTGATCGATCCGCTCCAGTCGCTTTTCAAAAAATCCCGCGTTCGTCGCCGCAAACTGGGAGAAAAATCCATCGTTCGCCCGGTTTTCAGTTATTACGGCAAATTGATTATCGACGACACGGTTATAAAAAAAATCGTCGAAAAAGTTTTGAAGGCAAAAGAGTTTGTAAATAACGTCAAAAAAATTTCCGTCAACCATCTTTTTCGCGGCGACGAAGATCGCGGCTTGAATATTTCCTGCGAAGTCGTGTTGAATTACGGGAATCACATTCCGACTTTAATTTCACAGACTCAGGCAAAAATTCGCGAGGCTGTGGAATATGCAACCGGAATGATAGTACACGCCATAAATATTGACGTTCGTGCTTTGTACGTCGATTTTCAACTCGGAGCGAAAAATAATTGACATGGCATACAAAAAAACTTCTTTCCCGATTTGCGTCGGGAGAGAAGTTTTTTTATTTCGTTCGGTCAAATTCGTCCCCGGCGGGCAGGGGAATTTTTGCGATCGGCATATCTTCCGGCTTGAGTTTTGAATCGGACTCGCTCAAATTTCCCCAAGAGCGATCAATCATCATTTTATTATGTTCCTTCGCCCAAGCCAAAATTGCCCGGTAAAATCTGCAGGTAACGTCTTTTCCGGAGAGTTCGGAAAGTTTAATCGGCTTTCCGGAAGTGTCCTTGTCAAGTTCCGCCCAATTTTTATCCAAATCCACCCGCTCGATAATTTGCACCGTTCCCGCCGTCAAATCAAACCGGAAATAATCAGCTCGACCGATTAAATTATTGTAGCCGGAGCCGGGCAACATTCGCCAACGCCTTTTTTGTACAACGTCCTGAATTTGAATTTCGTCATAAATGCAAATTGTCGGAGCAATTATAATGTTTAAATCAATCGTCCCGTTTTCGTCCACGAAGTAACCGGTCTGTTGATGATTGAACCAATAATCTCCCCGTGCGGTAGACTGAACCCAAGTATAAATGTCTTCCGGGACTTCGATTTGAGCCGAAACATTTGCAGGTTGAAGAATCGAAATTACCGCCGCCGCAAAAATTCCCGCCGCAAATTTCTCCATCAAATCACCCTTTCCAACAAACAAAGCGGAGAGAAGTCAACCTCTCTCCCCAAAATTTTTTATCCGAAATAATCTTCGATGCCGTCAAAAATTCCCCGTGCCGCCTTAAAAACTCCTTCCCGCGAACTCAAAATTTCTTCCTCGTCCGGATTGGAAATAAAAGCAAGTTCAATCAAGGTTGCCGGCATTGTCGTATGTCTGACGACGTAAAAATTACAGGGTTGAGTGCCGCGACTCGGAGTTCCCAACTGTTCGCAAAGATTTCTTCTGATACAGTCGGCAAGGTCATAAGAATCTCCTGTTTCGTCGCCGGAATAATAATAGCCGGTCGTCCCGCTTGAGGCGGGATTTGTAAAGCTGTCGGCGTGAATCGAAACGAAAATATCGGCCTCCGCCTCATTTGCAATATCGCAACGGGCTTGCAATTCTTCAATATCGCTTGCCGCACTTCCCTGCTCGTCAACCGTCTTGTCCGTCCTGCGTGTCAATAAGACCGTCGCACCTTCTTCCTTGAGCATATCCTCAAGTTCCAGAGCGACACGCAAAGTCACACTTTTTTCCATCGTCCCCGCAGGGCCTATGGCTCCGGCATCGTTGCCGCCGTGTCCGGGATCTATCGCAACGATTTTTCCTTTCAATCCGGTTATCCTGTTCAAATCTTTATCGACATCTTGAAAATGTTCTTCGTCGGAACGAGATTTGTTTTTCTTGTCGGATTTCTTGTCTTTGGACTTTTTGTCGTCAACCTTTTTATTGTCTTTCTTGTCTTTGGACTTCTTGTCCTCAACCTTCTTATCGTCTTTCTTGTCTTTGGACTTCTTGTCCTCAACTTTTTTACCGTCTTTTTTGTCTTCGGATTTTTTGTCGTCAATCTTTTTTGCGTTAAGTTCGGGATTTTCCACGAAAGCCGCATTTCCCACGTCAACGACGAGCCTGTGACCTGCCGGTCCTCCCGGCAAAACAAATGCCTTTATATCAGCCATAGTTTCTATGACCAATCGGACGGTCGAGGGATCAAATTGTGCTATACGAAATTTCTTTGCCGCCGTTGACTGCAATTCAATTTCTTTTTTCGCGGCGGAATTTAAAACCGAATTTTTTATATCTATGACGAGTCGTGAAGGATTTTCTGCGTAAAACTCTTTAAATTCCACTTCTTTCGTAATGTCCAAAACAACGCGAACGGTGCCGGAGCCGTAACTGAATCGAACGTCCGTCACTTCTGCCGGACTCGCCGCCTCACCGACCTTGAAAAAAAACATAAAAACGAGGAGGCTTAAAAAGATTTTTTTTATCAATCAACATTCCTCCCCGATTAAAATTTTTCAAGTTTCATAAGAACCGTAACGCTTTTCAAGATTTTTGAATATCCAAGTCAAGACTGCGGTCATCGCCAGATAAAATATTCCGGCTATGACAAACGGTGTCATGTCAAATTCCCGCTGGACAATCGTCCTTGCCACTCTCAAAAGATCGTTCATCGCCAAAATATATATCAGCGAAGTATCTTTGACCAAGTTTATGGTTTCGTTTGAAATCGGCGGCAGGACAACTCTCAAAACCTGCGGGAAAATTATGTGTCGCATCATTTGCCGGTGCCTGAGACCCAAAGCTTGAGCCGCCTCATACTGTCCGCGAGGTATTGCCTGTATTCCCGCCCGGAAAATTTCCGCAAAATACGCCGCATAATTCAAGGTAAATGCCAGAAGTGCCGCCGCTATGTCCGGCAACATTATTCCGACCATCGGCAGGGCGAAGTAGACAAACAACAGTTGCAACATCAGCGGAGTTCCCCGCATTATCCAGACGTAAAACTCCATTAAACATCGCATCGGAGCGAATGAAGAAATTCTTCCCAATGCCGCCAATGCTCCCATCGGCAAACTTAAAATCAATGTCACGAAGAAAATTTCCAGCGTGACTTCAGCCCCCTGCATTATCAGGACAGCCATGTCAAAAAATTTTTCCATTCAAGAGTTTCCTCTGTTCGCCTTTATCCGGGCAATCGACAAATTTTCAATCGCCCGGACAAACGGCGGTTATTGCTCAAAAAATTTTTTCTTCGCTTGATTATTTGTGTATAAGCAAATCTGTTTTAAACCATTTTTCGGAAATCTTTTTGCCTTCGCCGTCTTTGACGACTTCATCAAATGCCTTCTGCACTTTGTCGCGAAGGGCGGTATCTTCCTTGCGGAAAGCTATACCGAATTGACTTACCGGACCGACGGCAACATCGAGAGCGTCAATCTTATCGTCATGCTTGCTCATGTAGTAGCGTCCGACAATTTCATCGCAGACGACGGCATCAACGCGACCGTTTTCCAAATCCATGAACGCACTGATATAGTCGCCGTAAGTTTTAAATTCTTTGAAAGATTTTTTCAAATTTTCGTTTTCGTTAATGTAGCCTTCGGCAGTGGAGGCGGATTGAGTCGCGACACTTTTGCCGGCAAGATCCGCTTCGGATTTAATCGTATCCTCTTTACCTTCCGCGACGAAAACAATCTGACGGTTATCCATGTAAGGATCGCTGAAGAGCATATTTTCTTTGCGTTCGTCTGTGATGTCCAAGCCGTTCCAAATTATGTCGATTCTGCCGGATTTCAATTCCGCCTCTTTGCTTGCCCAATCGATGGCTTTAAATTCGACTTCGGAACCCAAACGCTTCGCTGTTTCTTTTGCAAGGTCAACGTCAAATCCGACAATCTCATTTTTATCGTCTTTAAATCCCATGGGCGGATATTCGTCATCCAAGCCGATAACAATTTTTTTTACGTCTTTGTTGTCCGGTGCCGCAGCCTTATCGGTCGCATTTCCTCCGCAACCGGTGAGTAAAGTGGTGACAAGGAGCGTCGCTGCCAAAAACATTTTTTTCACTGTAAATCATTCCCCTTTCGGAATTGTCATTTTTTGAACTTTTGCATTATACTTTATTGTGTCTTTCTTTGCAACCGCCGACCGGGAAAAAATCACGATTATTTCACAAAAAAAACGGCGGTGTTGACCGGACAAATTCGGAAAAGTTCATGATTTGCAATTTGCCGGTACATTCTGCCCGTCAATTTTCCAACGCCGCAAAAAGTTCTTCCCGACTGACGGCATAAGTCCCGACTTTTGCCACGACGACACCTGCGGCGACGTTTGCAAGATAAGCCGCATCTTGTGAAGGAAGTCCTCCGGCAAGTGCGGCGGTGAATACCGCGATAACCGTGTCACCCGCTCCGGAAACGTCGAAAACTTCCTGAGCTCTTGCTTTTATGTGAGCGATTTTTTCCCCGTCAATCAAAGTCATTCCGGCGGCGGAACGGGTGACGATCAGCCCGCCGAGATTAAATTTTTCGATAATCTTCTTTGCCGCCGTTTCAATTTCCGAATCGTCATTTTTGATTTTTTTCGGAAGGACGGCGTTAAACTCCTTCAAATTCGGCGTAATGAAACCGGCTCCGGAATATTTTTTCCAATCGTCGCCTTTAGGATCCACCGCAACGACTTTTCCGGCTTTGCGGCTCAAGTTTATTACTTCGTCGCAAATTTCTTCGGTGCAAACTCCCTTGCCGTAATCCGAAATTATTACGGCATCGGAATCGGCAAGACGTTCGGAAAAATTCGCAATAATTTTCTCCGCACTTTCGCCGGAAATGTCCTCCGCGTCCTCGAAGTCAAGCCGGAGCATTTGCTGATGACCGCTTATAACGCGAATTTTTGTTGTCGTGCGTTGAGAAGTTTCGACCATACCGGAAACATCTATTCCCCGCGAAGTCATTTTTTTCAAAAGAGTTTTTCCGTGATTGCCCTTCCCCGTCTGCCCGACGACGAAAATTTTCCCGCAGGTCAAGGCAAGATTGTGAGCGACGTTTGCCGCACCGCCCAAAGTTTCCTTCACTTGCAAGACGTGATTTATCGGCACGGGAGCCTCCGGAGAAATTCTGTTGACTTCTCCGAAATAATATTTGTCCAACATTACGTCACCGATGACCAGAACTCTTGCCCGGCTCAAATTTTCGGCGACAAATTTTTTTAATCGCTCTTTCATGGCAAGGTTACTCCGTTACTGAAAACTTTTCAAGAATCTCCTTTCAACTCATCAGGTGAAATTTCGGGAGAATTGATCGCGTAAAATTACGTCATGACTGCCGCCCTCAACAATCGAAGTAGCCGAAACCAAAGTGATTTTTGCTTTTTCGCGAAGTTCCGGCAAATTCAACGCACCGCAGTTGCACATTGTCGAGCGAATTTTTGCAAGCGTGTTTGTAATGTTGTCTTTCAAAGGTCCGGCGTAGGGGACGTAAGAATCAACGCCTTCTTCAAAAGAAAGTTTCCTGTCGCCGCCCATGTCGTAGCGTTGCCAATTCCTTGCACGGTTTGAACCTTCGCCCCAATACTCTTTGTAATATGTGCCGTTAATCCGGATTTTGTCCGTCGGAGATTCGTCAAAGCGTGAAAAATATCTGCCGAGCATGAGGAAATCCGCACCCATAGCCAGAGCCAAAGTCATATGGTAATCGTGGACAATGCCGCCGTCCGAGCAGACCGGAATATAAACGCCTTTTTCTTTGAAATAATCGTCGCGAGCACGGCAAACATCAATGACCGCCGTAGCTTGTCCGCGACCTATGCCCTTTGTTTCGCGGGTAATGCAGATAGAGCCGCCGCCGATACCGACTTTTATAAAATCGGCTCCCGCGTCCGCCAAAAATCTGAAACCTTCCGCATCAACGACATTTCCCGCACCGACCAATGCATCCGGAAAATGTTCGTGGATATATTCCAAAGTAATTTTCTGCCACTCGGTAAAACCTTCCGAAGAATCTATACAGAGAACGTCCGCACCGGCTTTCAAAAGTGCCGGCACTCTGTCCGCATAATCGCGGGTATTTATTCCGGCACCGACAACATATCTTTTTTTGTTGTCAATGAGTTCAAGCTGATTTGTTTTGTTGTCGGTGTAATCCTTGCGGAAAACCATGTAACGAAGTCTTTGCTTTTTATCGACAAGCGGCAACATATTCAATTTATGTTGCCAGATTAAATCGTTTGCCATAGGCAGGGTGGTCGAATCGGCATCGGCATAAACCAATTTTTCAAACGGTGTCATAAAATCCTTTGCCTGTTCTTCACCGGTCATTCGCGTAATTCTGTAATCGCGGCTCGTGACTATTCCCAAAAGTTTTCCGGTGGGCTTGCCGTCCTCGGTGACAGCCATCGTCGAATGTCCGGTGACTTTCAAAATTTCCAAAATTTCGTTTAAAGTTGTGGTAGGTTTGATGTTCGAGTCGCTGGAAACAAAACCGGATTTGTAATTTTTTACGCGGGCAACCATGGCCGCCTGCTCCTTAATCGGTTGAGATCCGAATATGAAAGATATGCCGCCTTCTTTGGCAAGTGCTATTGCCATCGTGTCATTTGAAACCGATTGCATTATTGCGGAAGTCATGGGGATATTCATTTGCAGGCGGGACTCCTCGCCGCGACGAAATTTTACGAGCGGCGTGGTCAAATCTACTTTTGCCGGAATACATTCGGCGGAAGAATAACCCGGAACGAGGAGATATTCTCCGAAAGTGTGCGAAGGTTCGCTGTAATAAAATGCCATATTTTCTGCCCCTTTCATTAACTGAATAATTTTGAAAAATTTCCGAAACTGTTTTTTCTATTATAAACAATAGAATCTTAAACTTCAATAAAAAAAATCCCCGCAAAACCGCGGAGATATGATTAACATTGAAATAAAAATTCACAAGTCGCAAACATGACGGTACTGCCGTCACATTATTGTCAGTCCCGTTATTCCGAAAATCAACCCGACAGTCCAAAATACAAAGACAACTTTTATTTCACTCCAGCCGCCGAGTTCAAAATGATGATGAATCGGACTCATGCGAAAAATTCTTTTGCCGGTCGATTGAAATGAAATGACTTGAAGAATGACCGACAACGCCTCACAGACAAAAACAAAACCGACGACGGCAAGCAAAAGTTCGGTGTGCGTCAAAATTCCGACTGCTGCAAATGCTCCGCCGAGTGCCAGAGAACCGGTATCGCCCATAAAAATTTTTGCCGGGTGAAAATTGAAACGCAAAAATCCCACGCAAGCTCCGATTATCGCCGCACAGAAAATTGCAAGGTCTTGATGCCCGGTCAACATACAAATTACCATATAACAACTTGCCGCAACAGCCATACAGCCGGATGCAAGTCCGTCAAGCCCGTCGGTCAAATTTACGGCGTTTGACGCTCCCACGATGACAAAAAGGACAAGCGGATAATACAAAAATCCGATGTCAATTTCCGTGCCGCCCGGCAACCAAAGAGTCGTATTTATTCCGAGTTCTTCAATGCCGATAAAAAT
>CAJOOE010000209.1 GCA_905236145.1 uncultured Selenomonadaceae bacterium | reverse complement strand
TTTTTTACAAGTGGGGCGGTCGGCAGGCGGCTTTGATTGACGATGTAACCGGGACAATGCCGCCTTTTGACAAATGCGTTGTTTACGGGCCGGAAAATCCGGAAAAAGTCTGTGCGGATTTGAAAGAGAGGCTCGGCTGTTTCGGTGCGATGATTGCCGATGTAAACGACTTGAAACGCTCAAGAATTGTCGGAGCGACTCCGGGAATGAATGCGGAACTTGCATCAAATTTGCTTATCGACAATCCTTTCGGCAATGCGTCACAAAAAACGCCGATTTGCATTTTGAAAAATTTCCGTCAACGTCAGGAATCGGGGAGAGATTGAGTATTGAAAGAATATTTGATTTACACCGACGGCTCGTGTTTGGGAAATCCCGGAGCCGGAGGTTGGGCGACGGTAATAATTGACACGGAAACCGGAGAGCAGAAGGAATTTTTCGGCGGGGAAGGTTATACCACAAATAACAGAATGGAACTTACCGCCGCACTCGTCGCACTGAAAAATACCTCGCCCGGCGATGAAATAAATTTGGTGACGGACAGCAGTTATTTAAAAAATGCTTTTACCGCCGGTTGGCTCGCGAAGTGGAAAAAAACCGGCTGGAAAACTTCTGCGGGAAAGCCGGTAAAAAATCAAGATTTATGGGTTGAGTTGGACTCTTTGATAAAAACCCGGCAGGTAAATTTTCGGTGGGTAAAAGGTCACGCCGGAAACGATTTAAATGAACGCTGTGATAAATTGGCAAGGGATTTCGCCGCAAAAATTCAGTCAGAAATGAATTGACAGGTAAATTTTCGCCGGGATAAATCGGCAGGGAATTTTGCCGCAAAAATTCAATCCGAAAATAAACAGCTTGAATTTCGATCCGTTCTGCATTTTTCCGCAGTAAGGATCGACTTTATTTTTTCGACCGCAAATTCAACCGTATCATTTACGACAACATAATCATATTTTTTTCCGATCGAAATTTCTTCCTTCGCCGCATTAAAACGCCGCTCCAAACTCTCCGGCGTTTCCGTCCCGCGACCTTCTATTCTCTTTCGCAATTCTTCAAGCGAAGGCGGCAGGAGAAATATAAGGACGCTTTCCGGACAACGCTTTTTGACATTCAAAGCTCCCTGCGTGTCAATTTCCAACAAAATATCTTCGCCGCAATTCAAACGCATTTCAATTTCATTCAGCGGCGTTCCGTAATAATTCCCGTAAACTTCCGCATACTCCAAAAACTCGTTCTTTGAAATTCTTTCCTCAAAACGTTCGCGGCTCAAAAAATAATATTCCCTGCCGTCTTTTTCACCGGGACGCGGTTCTCTTGTCGTCGCGGAAACCGAATAGGAAATTTTCGGCATATCGTCCAACAATTTTTTGCAAACAGTGCCTTTTCCGGTGCCGCTCGCTCCGGAAACGACAATCAATAACCCCTTGTTCATAAATGCCGCCCCTCTCCGTCAATCTTCCAAATCCTCACTTAAATTCTGCAGCGTCGATTTTATTTTTTCTGAATTTGCCCGCTCTGCCCGCTCGCCGATTTTCACCGGCTGCAGTGAGGATAAAATAACGGTGCCGGTGTCCGTGATTATTACCGCCCTTGTTTTTCGCCCGTAAGTCGCGTCAATCAATTTTCCGGTTTCCTTTGACTGAATCATCATTCTTTTTATCGGTGCAGACTCCGGTGAAACTATTGCCAAAATTCTGTCGATCGAAACCAAATTGCCGAAACCTATGTTGACCAATTTTGCCATTTTCTTTCAACTCCCCATTTCTTAATATTGCCCGGAAAAAACTTTTGTCGCCGCACCGGTCATATAAATCCGGTTGTTCTCCCGCCACTCGATTTGTAAACTGCCGCCGTCAAGATTTACCGTCACATTTTTTGAGCAGAGTTTATTCAAATTCGCCGCGACCGCCGTCGCACAGGCTCCCGTGCCGCAAGCTAAAGTTATTCCGCTGCCTCGTTCCCAAACTCTCATTCTTACTTCGTCTTTGCCGGTGACTTGGACAAATTCGGTATTTGTCTTGCGGGGAAATTTTTCGTGCGTTTCAAACTTTCGCCCGATCTGCTCAAGTTTTACGGCATCCAAGTCGTCAACAAAAATTATGCAATGAGGGTTGCCCATTGAAACGCAGGTCATTTTGTAAGTTTTGCCGTCAACGGAAATATCTTCACCGACGACGTTTTTTTTGCCGAAACCCGCAACCGGAATTTTATCCGCCTCCAAAATCGGCTCACCCATATCGACTGTGACATTTTCGCCGGATTTTTTTACGCTCAAAATCCCGGCACCCGTTTCGATTTTCATTCCGTCCGAATATTCGCCTTTGCCGTCAAGATATTTTGCAAAACAGCGGATACCGTTTCCGCACATCTCCGCCTCCGAGCCGTCTGCGTTAAAAATTCTCATTCTCACGTCGGCTTTGTCGGAATCCAAAATATAAATCACGCCGTCCGCACCGATTCCGAAATTTCTGTCGCAGAGAAATTTAATTTTCTCCGGCGGTTCGATTTCAAATTTTCTCCCGTCAATCATTATGAAGTCATTTCCCAAGCCTTGCCATTTTTCAAATTCCATACTTAAATTTACCACCTTTCTTTTTAATTCCCTGTTTTCCCGGTTCCCTTTCCGTCCGGTCAAGGCAATTCGGGCAAATTTTGAGCGACGGCGGATTTATGAACAATTTCCTCAATCCGCTGATCCAAAATCAATTCTTGTTTATGCAAACTTTCCGCAGTAGCAAAAGCCGCAGAATTATTTTCAATCAAGCCCCGCCGGTAAGATTCCCAAGCCCGGATTGTAATGTCGGTTGATTCTCGGCGAAGGGTGGCAAGATACAACGCACCTTTCGGAACATTTATCGAGTCCAATTCCGCCCGGCGATTTTCAAGCGTCGGAATAATGTTTGTCGTTATGTATTCGGCTATCCTCCCGCGTTGAGCGTCGCTCATAATTCCGCCGGGAGTCCTCTGCAAATAAATGAAATTATTTTGTTCGCTCCGAAAAGCCGAATTGTAACGGGTGACAATTTCGGCAGTTGCGTCAATATATTCCTGAACGTCCCTCATTAAAATCGGTGCGACGCTTTCCAGATATTCCTTGTAATTGTCCACAGAAATTATTTTCCATTCGTTCGCCGAAAAGCTGAAACTCATTCCTTCAAATTTCCAAATTTTGCCGAAAAGTTGAAACTCTCTGCCGGCAATCTGTATTCCCTTGCCGCCGGTATTTTCCAGCGTCACTTTCAAGGTGAAGGGGACTTGAGAATAATCTTCCACTATCTTTACTTCGGCAACGGCTCCGGTTCCCAAATGCTCAACTTTTTCAATATTTACGACCGTCGTGTGACGAATCAGACTTCTTTCCAAAAGCAAATCGAAATCTATGCCCAGTTGCCTGCCCTTCAAAATTCCTTCCGGCAAAGTCCACTTTCCGCCGTCAAGTTTTTCGTTCATTACTTTAATCATTCCCCTGCAAATTTGCGGACGGATAAGGACATAAAAATTTTCAAACAGGGATCTTTCTTTTGCGGAAATTCGCGTGTCGTTTTTAAACATATCGCCGGTTAAATCGTCATAACAGCCGGCAGTCACCGAATCAAAATCAATTCTGTTTCTGAAAGTTTCCGCATCATTTTTTTTGAGAGCATTGAAAGCCTCATTCATTGCATAGACCGGGGTTTTGGTATACACGGCAAAATATGCGACAAGGCAACCGATCGAAAGTGCAAACAAAAACACGACGAAAAGGCGTTCAAATCGTCTCCTCCGCCGCCTGTTTTCAAGTTTCTTTCTCCAAGTGTAATCGTCCATAAAAACTCCTTTTGAGCCTTTCGCTTTTATATTTTTGCAAAGTATAATTCGGAGAGGTGAATTTTTAATGAAACCGGAATTTCAGCCGGCAGGTTAATCACTGTCCGGTAAAAAAATTTTTTTTCGGAAAGGAAAATTTTCCGAAAGTGCCAATATATTCAAGAGGGAAAAGGGTGAAAATTTTTATTCGACAGAAAGGGTGAAGGTGATGAATTGCTTGAAAAGGCGGTTCGGACTGCTTGCCGGAATTTTGTTTGCCGGACTTGCCGTTACAGGTTGCGGGGAAAGTAATTCCGACAGAATTGTCTATTTAAATTTTGACAATGCGGACGCTTTCGGCGGCAAATTGATTCGCGAAGAAATTGCACGGGGAGCGGAGAGCAAAGGTCTGCATTTGGAATTTTTCGACGCAAAAGGCGACAGAAATACTCAAATAGATCAAATGAAGGACGCGATAGCCGGAGGAGCGGAGTCAATCGTCCTGCTTGCCATTGACGGCGACGGAATTATTCCCTTCGTCGAACAGGCGGGAGAAGCGGGTATCCCGGTCGTTACGGTCAACCGCGACGCGAACGGCGGCGAACGCACAAGAGTTTTCTCCGACGAATATCAGGCCGGAAAACTTCAAGCCGATTATATGGTAAAAGTTTTGCCGAAAGGTGCCAACGTCGTTTATCTTGAAGGCACGGCGAATTTGGGAAGTTCTCAACAACGCTGGGAAGGTTTCAAGAAAGAATGTTTGGAAAAGCGTTCCGATATTCAACTGCTCGATATGCAGGACGGAAGGTACAGCAAAGTTGAGGCAATGAAAATTATGTCGCTGTGGCTGTCGATTTATCCCAAAATCGACGCGGTAATTTGCGGCAACGATCAAATGGCTTTGGGTGCGATAGTCGCTTTGAAACGGGCGAACAGACTTAACGGCTGTCTTGTTTCCGGAGTCGATGCCGTCGATGAGGCTTTGAACGCGATAGCCGCCGGAGAAATGGCTCAAACAATAAAGCAGGACGGTATTCAACAGGCGGCGGGAGTCGTCAGCGTAATTGAGGCAATTCATCAAGGCAAAGGCAAGCAGTCGGATATCGAAGTGCCTTTCACTTCGATAACGAAAGAAAATCTTGCCCAATTCAAAAAGTAAGGAGAGTGAATGAATTATGCTGAAAAATTTATCCGTAAGATTTAAAGTTTTATTCCTCTCCATAGTTATGATTGCAATTATCTGCGTCGTTGCCGGCGTGGGAATTTATTTCAATCGTCAGGCAAAAAATTCTTTGGACGGAATGTATCATCAAAATTTGATGGCGACGCAATTTTTAAACGACGCGAACGGTCACTTCAGAAACATTGACGTTGACATCGTTTATATTTTAATCGGCGGTAATATTCTTGACCGCGAAATGTTGCAGGAAGATATAGTTTCGCACTTGGGAAGTATTCGCGGGAATGCCGACAAATTAAAAGAAATTATGCAGGGTGAAAAATCCCGGAAAATTCTTTCCGACCTTTACGCTCACTTGGATGCGTCGGAATCTGCGGTTAAATCGACAAAGGGACTCGGCAACACTTTGGAAGATAAAATCAAACTCTACAAAAATTTGATGACGGTCAGGCAGGTTGCGGACGATTTGGACTCAATCACTCCGGACAATGTTTATCAGGGAAAAATTTTGTTTGAACAAAATAACGCCGCTTACGACCTGTCGATAAAAATTTTTGCCGCGATTATAATTTTGGGATTGCTTTTCGGTATCGGTGCGGCGGTCATAATTTCCCGCGACGTTGCAAACCCGCTTGAAGAGGCGATCGAAGAATTGAACGAAATAGCGGAAGGAAATTTGACACGGGAAATTTCGCCGGCACTGGTCAATCGCTCCGACGAAGTCGGGACGGTCGGCAGGGCTTTGGAAAAAATGCAGTCGGGGTTGAAAAGCATTTTGACCAACGTCAGCCGCGAGGCTCAAAACAGCGTTGAAACTTCGACGGTCGTCCGGCAACTCGTCCAAAAACTCAACGAGCATACTCAAGATATGTCCGCCGTAACTCAACAAATGGCGGCGGGAACTCAGGAAACAGCCGCGATAACGACGAATTTGCAATCAATGAGCGACAAGGTAAACAATGAAATTTTCAGCACTTCGGAAGAGTCGCGGCAAAGTGAAGATTATGCAAACGAAATTGACAGCCGGGCAACTCAACTTCAAGACACGACCCGTCAATCAATTCAAGTTTCCGAAAGACTTTACGGACAGACAAAGGCATCTTTGGAAAAAGCTATCGAGTCGGCACAAGTCGTCGGGGATATCGAGAAATTTACCGGCGAAATCGTCAACATAGCCGAGCAGACCAATTTGCTTGCCCTGAACGCCGCGATTGAGGCTGCCCGTGCAGGTGAACACGGTCGCGGCTTTGCGGTCGTCGCCGATGAAGTCCGAAAACTTGCCGAACAGACTGCCGGCTCTGCGGACAGCATTAAAACCCTTACCGGTCAAGTAACTTCTTCCGTCAACGAACTTTCAAAAGGTGCATTCGATATTCTCAAGTTTATTGATGAAACCGTCAACAAAGATTATCAGGGTATGGGGCAGACGGCGGAACAGTACAAAAAAGACGCGGAATATGTCAAAGATTGGGCAAGACAGAGCAACGAAAGAGCCGTAAATTTGGCGGAGTCTGTTCGGAAGATGATAAGTTTGATGGACGATATTTCAAAGGCAACTCAAGAAAGTGCCGTCGGAAATACAAATATTGCGGACAAAGTCGCACTCGTCGCGGACAATGCTCAAGATATTCTGTCAAAAATGGATATGGCCGAAGAAGATGCCCGCAACTTGATGGAGCAGGTCAAACGTTTCAAGATTTAACGAGTGTGTCGGAAATTTCCCGGCACACAAAAAAAGGCGGAAAGTAATTTGAAATTTCTTACCTCGTGTAAACTCTGTCCCCGCCGCTGCGGAATCGCCGGGACAAAGAAAAAAGGTTTTTGCGGAGCCGGCGAAAAAATTCGTATCGCTCTGGTAAGTCTGCACAAATGGGAAGAGCCTTGTCTTGTCGGTGAAAAAGGTGCGGGGACGGTATTTTTTTCTCATTGTAATTTGAAATGCGTTTTTTGCCAGAATTTTGAAATAAGTTCCGGCGGTCGCGGCAAAGATTTTTCGGTTGAAGAACTCGCCGAAATTTTTTTGCGTCAACAGGAAATCGGAGCGGCAAATATCGAACTCGTAACCCCGACTCATTACGTCCCGCAAATTTGCCGGGCACTCGACCTCGCGAAAAAATCCGGATTGAATTTGCCGATCGTTTACAATTCAAACGCTTATGAAAATCCGGAAACGATCGACCTTTTGAAAAATCGCGTCGATGTTTTTTTGCCGGACTTGAAATATTTTGACAATCGACTTGCCGAAACTTTTTCAAACGCTCCGAATTATTTTGAAATTGCCTTTGCCGCAATAAAAAAAATGTTTGAGCTTGTCGGCGAGCCGGAATTTGACGAAGGCGGGAAAATGATTAAAGGCGTTATCGTCCGGCATTTGATTTTGCCGAACTGCAGAAAAGATTCGATTGAAATTGTAAGCCGGCTTTATGAAACTTTCGGCGACAAAATTTACCTCAGCCTGATGAACCAATACACGCCGGTTTTCCGGGCGGGGGAGTTCAAGAAAATAAATCGCCGGCTTACGACTTTTGAATATGATTCCGTCGTAAATCATGCTTTGAAAATCGGCGTTAAAAATTGTTTTGTTCAAGTCGGAAAAACCGCCGACGAAAAATTTATTCCGAAATGGGATTATTGACTTGTCAGACTTAAAAATATGCGTTAGAATATTGCGAACAAATTTTTTTGAAAACGTGGAAAGGTGAGGAACGGATATGCGATTTATGAAATTTTTGTTTTCGATGTTTCTGGTTTGTGCCGTGACGATCGGATGGAATTTTAAAGCGGAGGCTTTGACGGTCAGAGGTTACGCTCCGATTGTGAAAGGTAATGAGGATCAGGCAAGAATATGGGCTATCCGCAACGCTCATACAATGGCGTTTGCAATTACCGAAGATGTTCCCACGGACGATTTGCCGCGAATTATCCGATTCACCGTGCTTGACGATATTCTCGACAATCGCAGCGACGATTACATTACCGTGAATAAAATGATTAAAGACCGGTCGGAAGGCGAATATTACGCAGTCGAAATGGACGTTACGGTTGACAAGGAAAGACTTCGGGAAACCGCAAGAAGTTTGAGAGATCAGGTTAAAGAAGTCAACGGCAACCCCAATCGCGACAAAATTCAAGTTTCGATTGTCGACAAGACGAAAGACGGTTATGTTTTCGACAATATGATAACCTACTACATCGGGACCAAGTTTAACGTCACCGGTTACGCTTACGACAGCAACAGCGAAGTTACCGACTGCCTCATCAAAAATGCGACAGACAAAAATTTCGGCGACAAAGTCCGCGACTTTGCAATTATGGATCGCAACAATGAAGTCGTTTATTTCTATGGAGTATTGGAAAAGAAATCCGTCGAAAAACTTCCGAACGGACTCTACAAAGTCGTTGCTCATTTAAATTTCAACAGCGGCGTTTTTGAAGATCCGAGCATAACTTCAAAACTTGACACTGATTTGACAGGTTACGCAGAAACTCCGGAGATTGCCGGCGGGCTTGTGCGTGTCAGAGGAGCCGCGATGGCGGTTGACGCTTTCAACACAAGAATCATGACGGAACTTGACGATATAGAATTGCAATCGGTAGATTGATCCGGAAATTTGAAAACAACTGCAAATAAAATGACCGGGCAAAAATTCTTTTGTCCGGTCAATGTAATTTTTTTCAGTCGTTGTAATCGTCGTCGTCGTAAAAAGAATCGTCCGCATACTGCCGCCGACGCGGTTTGTAAGGCGTAAGTTCTTCAAGTTTCACGACGCGAATATTTCCGGAAATATCCGACATCACGACTTCCGCAACGTCAAACTGAGCCATAAATTTGCAGCTTGCCTCGTCCGGGACATAAAAGCCGCCGGCAATATCCGCAATAATGGCAACGGCATCAAATTTTCTCTTGCCGTCCGAAACAGCTTTGACAAGAGCGACGGTTTCCGCACTCATTGAAAGTTCCGGTATAACGTGTTCTATCGTGCAGCCGCTGTATAAAGTTCCGTCGTCTGCAAGAGCACAGGCTCCTCCGACTATTCCGTCGCCTTCGACGTGTGCATTTCTCATTGCGTCTTGTGCCATTCTTACCATGGTATCGGTAATATCGTAATTCATTTATAAACCTCCTTTCTTCACGGTTTGCCGGTTATCGGAAAATCTGTCGATCTGACCGGTTGTCAACCTCTCGTATTCGACGGGGAATCAAAAATTCCTGCAAAGAGTTTCATTTACTTTTCATATATTTTTTGAGGAGAAGAAGAAATTTTGATAAACGTAAAAGCACATATAAACAACATAGCCTTGCCGCACACGATTTTTGATTTGCCTTTTGCTTTTATGGGGGCAATTTTGGCGGCGGGAGGAACACCCGATTTAAAAATTTTATTTTTAATCGCACTCGCCGTGACTTCCGGGAGAGCGGCGGCTTTGGCGACAGACAATCTGGCGGATTTGAAATACGACAAAAAACAGCCGCGACTTTCTTATCGGGCTATGGTCAGAGGCGAAATTTCCCGCAAAGAGGCGAAAATTTTTATAGCGATTTGCCTTTTGATAATGGTCGTGACGGTTTGTTTTTTGCCGCCGATTTGCATAAAACTTTTGCCTGTTGCGGCGATTCCGTTTATGATATATCCGTTCACGAAAAGATTTACCGGCTGGTGCCATTTGTTTTTGGGATTGGCGATAGCGATGGCTCCGGCGGGCGGCTGGGTTGCGGCGGGCGGTGAAATTTCCCTGCCGATGATTTTACTCTGCACGGCGGTTGCCCTTTGGATCGGAGCGTTTGACGCGATGTACGGGGCACAGGACGAAAAATTTGACAAGTCGCAGGGCTTACATTCTCTGGCTACGGAGTTCGGAGCGGTAAAAGCATTTGACATTTCAAAAATTTTGCATATTATTTGCATAGTGTGTTTTGCGGCGGTCGGGATTTTGATGAACTTGGGAATAATTTATTTCATCGGAGTTTTGATTGCGGCGTTGACTTTGATTTATCAGCACAAAATTGTAAGTCCGATAAATTTCAAGGGCGTGGGAAAGGATTATTTTATGCGGAACAGTATTGTTTCCGTTGCGATTTGTCTTTGCACTTGGCTTGATTTTTGAAAGAAAAGAGCGTCAGAGCATTGGAGCATTGGTGTTTGTCCTGATACCCTGATGCACCGAGAGGGGAGAATAAATGAAATTACAGACGATCGAATATTATTTTCGTGAAGTTTTAATCTCGATGATAAGAAACAGATTGATGACTTTTGCGTCAATCGGAACGGTGGCGGTGTCGCTTTTCATTTTGGGAGTATTTTTTATCCTTGTGATGAATATGACAAAAATGGCAGATTCTCTCGAAAGTCAAGTGCAAATTTCCGCTTACCTGAACGACGCTTTGCCGGAAGAAGGACGCAAAGAAGTCGAACGAATGACAAAAGATTTAAAGAGCGTCGCGAAGACAGAATATATTCCGAAAGAAGAGGCTTTGCAAAAATTGCAGGACAGACTCGGCAAACAGAAAAAAATTTTGGACGCTCTCGGCGATTCAAACCCTTTGCCAAATTCCTTTTTGATAACCGTGAAATCTGCCGACGAAGTTCAAAAAACTGCGGCAGCCGTTGCCGATTTGTACGGAGTCGATGAAGTAAAGTACGGGCAGGACGTTGCGGAACACCTTTTCGATTTAACGCATTTGATGAGGTTGTTCGGATTGATTTTGATGTTACTTCTGACCGGTGCGACGATTTTTATAATTTCAAATACAATCCGGCTTACGGTCTTTGCCCGGCGAAAAGAAATTGCAATAATGAAGTTTGTCGGAGCAACGGATTGGTTTATTCGCTGGCCGTTCATTTTGGAAGGAATGGGCTTGGGATTTATCGGCGGCGGAATAAGTGCGTTGATTCTCCGGAGTTTTTACTCGGCGATGTCGGCAAAAATTTATTCGACGCTGGCATTTTTCCCGATGATTGAGCAATATCCCTTTATGAATTATGTGACGGCGGCTCTGATAACTGCGGGAATTTTAATCGGAACTTTGGGCAGTGCGGTATCGTTGAAAAAATTCTTGGAGGTTTAATCGTGAAAAAATTTTTTGCGGCTCTTTTGACGGCGTTTTTTTTGACCGGTGCGACGGTTTACGCCGACAATCTCGAAAACAAAAAAGCCGAATATGATTCGGCGGCGGAAAAGGCTCGGCAAAAATCCGATTTGATTCAGGAAAAAATTGATTCGGTTTCCGAAGTGAAAAGAGTTTTGGACGAAGAGGCGGCGGTCGCCGTTGCCGATTACGAAGAAAAACAAGGGGCTTTGGACGAAACTCTTGCAAGAATTTCCGAAAACGAAAATAAACTTCGGGAAACGGAAGAAGATTATAAGGTCAAGCACGGCATTTTGGAAAAAAGAGTGCGGGACATTTACATAAACGGGCAAATTTCTTATATCGACGTTCTTTTCGGTGCAACGGATTTTTCGGATTTTTTGACACGGGCGGATTTGCTGAAAAGAGTTATAATGCAGGACTCGGAACTTGTAAACGTCGTCCTCAAATATCAAAACGAAATTAAGGAAGTCGGAAAACAGCTTGAGGCGGACAGGCGTATTCAATCGGAACTCGCTCAAAAAGCTGAGGCGGCAAAGGAAATTCGATTGGAAAAAGTTGCACGTCAGCAGGAACTTATCGACCGAATGAAAAACGATAAAGCCGTTTACGACAGGCAATATGATGAAATGATGGCGGCATCGAAACAAGTCGAAGAAATGATCCGGCAGAGTAAATACCGGGCGGCGGCAGAGGAAGAAAGACGGCGGCGGGAGTCTGCGGAAAGGCAAAATTCCGGCGGCGGCTCCTCTCAAAGCTACGTCGCTCCTCAAGGTTCCGGGCAAATGATTTGGCCGATAAACGGCCCGATAACTTCTCCGTTCGGCTGGAGAACTCACCCGATTTTCGGCAGCAAGCGTTTTCACAGCGGGCTTGATATCGGCGGGGATTACGGTATGCCGATTCATGCGGCGGCAAGCGGAGTCGTTTCACATTCCGGTTGGATCGGCGGCTACGGAAATACAATAATGATAGATCACGGCGGCGGCATTGTCACTCTGTACGGTCACAATCAAAGTCTGGCTGTCAGCGTGGGGCAAAGTGTCAGCCGGGGACAAGTCATAGCTTACTGCGGCTCCACCGGAAATTCCACCGGCCCGCACTGTCATTTTGAAGTCAGAAGGAACGGAGAGCCGGTAAGTCCTTACAACTACCTTTAAAAAATTTTTGACGGAAATTCAAAAGTCCCGGAAGTTTACTTCCGGGACAAATTTTTTCAGCCGAGCCGCTCTTTTTGTTTCGTCAAAGCGTCCTGCCAAACGGCTTTCAGAGGAACATTTTTTTCTTCGGCAAGTTTCCGGCAGTCCTCATATTCCGGCGTTATCGAAACAATTTTCCCGCCGTAAGCACTGACTTTGCAACGCACTTCGCCGTACTCCGTCAAAACCTTTGCCGACTTTCGCGATGCCTCCAAACGTTCGTCAATATTTATTATTCTCATTCCTATTGTCGTGGTTTCCTCAAAAATAATTTTTATGCAGTCGTCCCTTTTGTCCTCGTCCGTCAGCACGGAAAGCATTTGAGCCGGACGATTTTTTTTCATGTAAATTCCGGTCGTCCAAACGTCCAAAGCACCGGCGGCAAAAAGTTTGTCGTAAAGATAGCCGAAAATTTGAGGATTCATATCGTCAATATTCGTTTCCAATTTCAAAATCCGGCGTTTCTTCCGCCCTTCGATTTCCCCGCAATAAATCCGGAGAACATTGGGAATATCGAGATTTAAAGTCCCGGCACCGTAGCCGATTTTCTCCGAAGAAAAATTTTCCGGCAAATCCCGGCTGTATTCGGCAAGGGCGTTTACAATCGCCGCACCGGTCGGAGTCGTCAATTCTCTTTCCGCACCGAAAGAGAAAGTTTTAAATCCCTGCAAAAGTTCGGCAGTCGCGGGAGCCGGAACCGGCATCAATCCGTGAGCACATTTTACAAAACCGCCGCCCACATTTATTTTTGAAACAAAAATTTTTTCGACTTCCAAATAATCCAGACAAATTGCACAGCCGACAATATCGACTATCGAGTCAACGGCTCCGACTTCGTGAAAAGTGACGGTTTCCGGCGACCGGAGATGGACTTTTCCTTCAGCCGTCGCGATGACCGAAAAAATTTTTAAAGCCGTTTCCTTAACCTTGTCGCTTAAATCGGATTTTTCGATTATTTCGCGAATGTCCGCAAAAGTCCGGTGAACGTGTCCGGCGTGTTCCAAGCGGTGGAGTCTGCGAATATTCGGCTCGGAATTTATCTTTTCCGGCGAAAAATTTTTCAAAAGTTTAACGTCAACATAAACCGCACCGATCCCGTTTTTCACTTCGTCGGAAATTTCCATTTGATATTCCTGCGGCAGATTCAATTTCTCCAATTCTTTACGCAAAAAATTTTCCGGGACGCCGGCTTGAATACAGGCACCCAAAAACATATTTCCGCTGATTCCGGACGAGCAGTCCAGGTAAATCGCCTTCAAAAAAAATCACCGAGCCTTTCAAAATTTCGTCCGAATGTTGAGTAAAAAATTTTTTTCAACCCTCGCCGGAAATATTTTCGGAATATGCGGCAAATGCGTTGTGATTGTGGATCGATTCAAAATTCTCACATTCAATTTCAAACGCCGAAAGATTTTTTATTTTTCGGACGGCAAGGACAACGTCCCGCAAAATATCTTCCACGAATTTCGGATTTGAGTAAGCCGATTCCGTGACAAATTTTTCGTCCTCGCGTTTGAGCAGCGGCAAAATTTTAGCCGAACCCTGCGACTCAATCAGCTTTACAATTTCATCAATCTTAATTTCCGGCAATTTGTCCGGATCTTTGAAATTTAATTTGACCGTACAGAGCGACCGCTGATTATGGGCACCGAAATCCGAAATTTCCCGACTGCACGGACAGAGTGAAGTGAAGGGAACGGTCAAAGTCAATTCAAAATTCATTCGCTCGCCCCTGTAAAGTTCGCCGGAAAATTTGCAATCGACATCAAGCAGGGATTTTAATTCGGAAACCGGAGAAACTCTCTTTACAAAAAATTTGAAACTCATCTCCAAAGCCGAAAAATCCGCGTCAAGTTTTTCAATCGCCTCCGACAAAATTTTTTCCGTGTCCGGTATCGTCAAAGGTTCCTTCGTCCGTTCCGTCAAAATTTCGGCAAGGCGGCTCATGTGTGTGCCGCGTAATTTTTCGGAGAGAGAAACGGTAAATTTTATTTCCGCCGTCACCGGTTGAACTTCCCCGCCATCGGAAATGTAAAACGGCAATTTCAAACGCGTCACGCCGGCACGGGGAATTTTTATCCCACGATTGTCCGGGCGATTTTGTACGTCAATCATTATTTAAAAATCTCCTCGTCTTTCCGGTCAAAATGTTTTGGTCAAATAAGATTTTTAACCGCGTCGCTTATTCTGTGTGCGACGTAAACATTATTCATTACATAAAGGTGAATACCGTCCGCGTCGTTCGCAAGCAAGTCGGCAATTTGTTCGCAGGCGTAAATTATTCCGGCGTCTTTCAAAGCGACGGGATTTTCGCCGTACTTGTCCAAAATTTTCCGGAACTTCACCGGCAGATTTGCACCGCAAATATTGACCATCTTTTCAATTTGCTTTTTATTCGTAACCGGCATTATTCCCGCCTCGACAGAAACATTTATTCCGACGCGACGAATTTTTTCGATGAAGTAGAGGAAAAATCTGTTGTCGAAAAAAAGCTGTGAAATCAAGCCGTCAACGCCGGCATCAACTTTTTGTTTCAAATATTCTATGTCTTTGTCGAAGTCCGTTGACTCGGTATGTCCTTCCGGGTAACAGGCGGCGTAAATTTTAAATTTGTTTCCGGTTTCTTTGCGGATAAATGAAATCAAATCCGACGCGTGCAGAAAATCTTTTTTCGGCTCGACTCCCGGCACTCTGTCGCCGCGAAGAGCCAAAATTTCATCAATACCTTGTCCGTCCAATTCCGCCAACATTTTCAAAACGTCGTCTTTTGAAAGATTTATGCAGGGGATATGGGCGACGGCTTTCCGGTTGTATTTGTGTTTTATCGCGGCGGCAACTTCAATCATTCGCCCGCCGGCATTCGCACTGCTGCCGCCGGCTCCGCAGGTGACGCTTATAAAATTCGGGTTTAAGTCCGAAAGTTTTTCCAAAGTGTCGTAAATCACGTTGACGGGCATATCCTGTTTCGGAGGAAAAACTTCAAAAGAAAAATTTGCACTCATTTTTTTATCACTCCCAATTTTATTGTGAAAGATTCAACCTTCTGCTCCCGATTCTTTCCGGGCGAAATATTCACGATCCAAAATTCCCAAGACCACCAAATTTTCGTAAACGCCGTTCGTCAAAAGAGTTTCACGCAACAGACCTTCGCGGATCATTCCTTCCGATTCGTAAAGGTGCAGAGCGACTTCATTGTAATCTTTGCAATCCAGCCACGCCCGGTGAAAATTTTTTATTTCAAAACTCCAGCGTTTCAAAAGCCGCATCGCCTCGCGTCCGTAACCCAAGCCCTTTTTGCCGATTATGACGTGCGTCCATTCGATTTCATTTGCCTCGTTATTCAGTCCGCTCAACATAAAATAACCCGCCGCATTTCCGGTTTCAAGTTCTTCGATTATCACGTCGGTTTTTTCCGAATTGTCGGACTCAAGAATTTTTCGGTGATAATCTTCGTCAAACGGATAAATAAATTTTAAATTTTCCGGTGCGTATTCAAGGGCAATTATATAGTTCAAATCCGAAATATCGGCTCGTCTCAAACGAAGTCGCTTTCCTTCAATCAAAATGTCTTTCATTGGCAAAACTCCGATCCGAAAAAATTAAAATATGTACCGGCAAAAAAAATTTCAGCCTCCGGTTTCGATATTATAAGGTAGATAAGGCGTTCCGTCAAATTTTTGTAACCGGACAAAAAAATTTCTCCCTTGCGGGAGCGAAAAAAATTTTTCTGTCGCTTTTAAATTTTCTTGCAGGCGGCAATATGTTCTCCGACCGTTTCAATCAACCGGGCTATGTCGAAAGGTTTTGCGACGTGAGAATTCATTCCGCTTTCAATACTCATCTTTTTATCTTCTTCGCGGGCATTCGCACTCAAAGCGATTATCGGCAAATTTCCGGTATCTTCCCTGTCCAAAGCCCGGATTGCCCTTGTCGCCTCATAACCGTTCATAACCGGCATTTGAATATCCATTAAAATCAGGTCGTAATAGTATGGCGGTCGCTTGTTCACAATTTCGACCGCGTCGCAGCCGTCCGGGACAGATTCCACCATAAAACCCGCCTCCTGCAAAACCGTTTCCGCCAAAAGTCTGTTGACCTCAATATCTTCGACAAGTAAAATTCTGTGCGTCCCGTCGTCTTTGTGAATTTCCGGATTTTCTTCAACGAGCGGCAAATTTTCTCCGGCAAGTTTCAGGGGAAGATCTACCGTAAAAGTCGAGCCTGCTCCCTTTTTCGATTTTACGGACATCGAGCCGCCCATAACGTCCAAAAGTTTTTTTGCTATCGTCAGTCCCAAGCCGGTGCCGGAAGTTCCGGAGCGTGTGGAATTTTCTTCACGCTCAAACGCATCAAACATTTTCTTCATAAATTCTTCGGTCATTCCCGCACCGTTGTCGGAAACGGAAAATTCATATCGTGCATAGCCGGATTTTGAAACTTGTTTTTGTCTCGCAGAAATTTTTACGTTGCCGCCCGCCGGAGTAAATTTTATCGCGTTGCCGAGTAAATTCCCGATAACGCGACGAAAACGCAGAGAATCGACTTTGACTTTTCCGTCCGGCAAATTTATGCTTTCCTCCAAAGTAATTTTCTTTTCTGCGGCAAGCGGGCGGAACATATCCGAAACTGTTGCAAGCTGTTCATTCAAGTCGCAAATTTCGGATTTAAGTTCAATTTTGCCGTAATCAATTTTACTCATCTCAAGAATGTCGTCAATCAAGGCAAGCAAATGTTTGTTTGATTCGGCGACTTTCGACAAATACAATTTCAATTTTTCCGGGTTGCCGATATTATTTTTCGCCAATTCGGTAAAACCGGTTATGGCGTTCATCGGCGTTCTTATGTCGTGGGAAATATTGAAGAGGAACGCCGCTTTAATTTCGTTGGCTCTTTTCTCCCGCTCCAAATCGTTTTCAAGTTCGATTTTTTTGGAAAGTTCCGCTCTTATTTTCAAAGTCTGCTCGGTAACGTCCCTGTAACCCATTACCACATAAGTCCCGGTGTTCGTCCCCTCAATTTTTGAAATCAGCATTTCCATATAAACCGGATTTTCCGACGCACTCTTGCAACGATAGCCGACGATAAAAGAATTTTCGTTTTCCAAACGCCGGCGAATATTTTTTTCTTCAATCTCTTTCAAATAAATTTCCCTGTCGCCGGGCAGAATAAATTTCTCGGCATAGACGGGGAAAATGTCTTTTATATTGTACTCGTTCGTGTCGGGAAAATTTTTCGTAATCTCGCGAAAATACAAACTGCGGTTGCGGTAAGTCCTCATTCTTCCGCTGTCGATATTCAAAAGGTAAATGGAAGAAAAACCGACGGAAAGACCTTCGATAACTTTTTCCCGGCGGCGGCTCTCTTCATTCAAGGCAAATTGTTTGCTGATGTCGTGGATAAAGACGTAAAAAACTTTCCCGAATTTCGGATTTTCGATAAGCCTTCCGTAATCGTCCACGCGACGAATTTCACCGTCCCGCCTTATTATTCTGTACTCGACGTAATCAAATTTTTTCTCGTGTCCGGAAATTTGTGCGGAAATATTCGCCCGGACATTTTCCAAGTCGTCCGGGTGAACCATTCCGCGAAAAGTTCCGCCGGTCAATTCTCGAAATTCTTCCAAACTCTTGCAGCCGAAAATTTCCAAAACAACGTCATTCAAATACAAAATTTCTTCCTCGTCGTCCGCACGGTAAATGAAAAATCCGCCGGGCATATTTTCCGCAATTTCTCCGAGTTCGCAGGGTGTCATTGACGCAAATTTTTTTTCGTCCATAAGGCACTCTTCCTTTCGTGATTTTCTGTCAAACTTCCGGGTGCAATTCGTTTCCGTATTCCCTTAAAAAAACTTTCTGATATTTTCTGTAAACCGGGTCAAGCGGTTTTTCTTTCGGACAATGGATACACCAAAAATCTTTCGATTGATTCGGTACAACGACTTTATAACCGGCTCTCTGCATTTCCTTGCAAATGGAAGTGTCGTAAAGATGCCAGCCGTCAAAAATATCTTCCCGCCAATTCAAATCGTACTGCGTGGCTATGAAAAGACCGTCCGCCGATTCGACTTCCATATAATCGCCTTCCGGCTCGTTGC
>CAJOOE010000208.1 GCA_905236145.1 uncultured Selenomonadaceae bacterium | reverse complement strand
TTTTTTGACGAAGGAGAAAAATTTATGAGTATGATTGAAATTAAAAACTTGCAAAAATCTTTCGGAGATTTGAAAGTTTTGAAGGGAATAGATTTGAATATTGAGGAGGGGGAAGTCGTCGTAATAATCGGCCCGTCCGGCTCCGGAAAATCGACTTTGCTCCGGTGCATAAATTATTTGGAAGAACCGACCGGCGGCTCAGTCACCGTTGACGGCATTTTATTGGACGGCGAGGCGAATATAAACAAAGTCCGGGAAGAAGTCGGAATGGTTTTTCAGCGTTTCAACCTTTTCCCGCACATGACGGTTTTGGACAACATTACCCTTGCCCCGCAAAAAGTCCGCAAGATTTCAAAAACGAAAGCGGAACAAACGGCTCAAGGACTTTTGGATCGCGTCGGACTCGGCGATAAAGCGGAGGCATACCCGAATCAACTTTCCGGCGGTCAACAGCAGCGGGTGGCAATAGCCCGTGCCCTTGCCATGCAGCCGAAGGTAATGTTATTTGACGAGCCGACTTCCGCACTGGATCCGGAGATGGTCGGCGAAGTTTTGGACGTAATGCAAAGACTTGCCGAAAGCGGCATGACCATGGTTATAGTTACTCATGAAATGGGATTTGCCCGCGAAGTGGGGACGCGACTTCTTTTTGTTGACGGCGGTTTTATAGTCGAGCAGGGAAGTCCGAAAGAAGTTTTTGAAAATCCGAAAGAGGAGCGGACGAAATTATTTCTGTCAAAAATCTTGTAATCCGGTTTGCAAGGTTTGCAAGGTGGAAAGGTGGAAAGTGGAAAGTGGAAAGTGGAAAGTGGAAAGTGGAAAGTGGAAAGGTGGAAAGGTGGAAAGGTGGAAAGTAATTCCCTTGCTTACAAATGCTTGTTGCGAAGTTGTCCGCAAGCCGCATTTATATCGCTCCCAAATTCTTTGCGAACGGTTGCATTTATTCCGTGCGTGTTCAGGAAATGAAAAAATTTTTGTACATCGTGACGTGTCGGAGGGAAAAAATCTCTCTCATTAACCGGATTGTAAGGAATCAAATTTACATTCGCAAGCTGCCCGGCAAGCAATTTTGAAAGTTGCCGGGCATGTTCTTCCGAATCGTTTACCCCGCCCAGCAAAATATATTCGTAAGTCACACGGCGACCGGTTTTTTGTGCGTATTCGTCGCCGGCTTTTACGACTTCCGAAATTCCGAAGGCAGAATTTACCGGCATTAAAGCCGAGCGGAGTTTGTCCGTCGGGGCGTGCAGGGAAATCGAAAGTGTGACCGGAATATTTTCCTCAATCAATTTTTTTATTCCCGGAATAATGCCGCAAGTCGAAACAGTGATTTTCCGGTAACTCATGCCCAAAGTGTACGGCTCATGCAAAAGCCGAAACATTTTTATCAGATTGTCGAAATTCGTCAGCGGTTCGCCGGTCCCCATGACGACGAGTGTATCGACTTTCTGCCCGGAATTTTTTAAAAAGTCGTTTATAAAAATAATTTCGCCGAGCATTTCCCCCGCCGTCAAATTTCTTTCAAATCCCTTTAAAGTCGAGGCACAAAATTTACAGCCCATTTGACAGCCGACTTGACTTGAAATACAAATTCCGTTCCCGTAATCGTGACGCATCAAAACTGTTTCCACAACCGCCCCGTCCTCAAGGGCAAGCAAAAATTTTGTCGTCAGCCCGTCCTCGGAATCAAGTTGTTCAACCGGTTGCGGAGAAAAAATTTCGTAACGCTCCGAAAGACTTTCCCGCAAATTTTTCGGAAGTTCCGTAATTTCATCAAAAGTTCTTGCCCCGCGTCCGTAAATCCCGCCGGCAATTTGTTTCGAGCGAAATTTCGGAAGGTCTTTCAATTCGTCCCGCAATTCCTCTGCCGTCATTCCGAATAAATTTATTTTTTGCAATTATTGTCACAATCCTTTCAAGTTTCCGTTATAAAAATCTGTGCTCCGGTATTCAAGATACTTTCCGTGATTTTTTCCGCCGAAGATTTTTCCGCAAGTGCAAAGACCGTCGGACCGCTCCCGCTCATCAACGCGACTTTCGCTCCCGCCGAAATCATCTTGCGTTTTATTTTTTCGATAATCGGATATTCTTGCACGGCGATATTTTCCATGACGTTTGAAAAATATTTCGTCGCCTCGTCAAAATTCCCGGATTTGAAAAGTTTTATAATTTCCTCCGTCGGCGGGTGAATTTTCGCCGGATTTCTGTCGTAAGCCTTATAAGCGGCGGCGGTCGAAATTTCGCACCCGGGTTTTGCCAAAATTATCGACGTTTTCGGAAAAGCCGGCAACTCCGTCAATTTTTCCCCGCGACCTTCCGAAAGCATTGTGCCGCCGATTATGCAGAAGGGAATATCCGAGCCGATTTTCGCTCCGATTTCGCAGAGTTTTTCGTCGGCAAAATTTAAATCGAAAAGTTTGTTGATTCCGCGAATTACCGCCGCCGCGTCGGAAGATCCGCCCGCAAGTCCCGCCGCCGCCGGGATTTTTTTCTTGAGCCTTATCGCAACTCCGAATTTTTTTCCCGCCGCCTCAATCATCGCCGCCGCCGCACGATAAGCCAAATTTGTTTCGTCCGTCGGAATATTTTCCCCGCCGTAAATGTCGCCGGCGTCCATTTCAAATTTTATTCCCGTCGAAATTTTTTCAAGCCGGACAAAGTCCGCAAGTTTAATTGACTGCATTATCATTGAAACTTCGTGATAACCGTCCGGGCGTGTCCCCAAAATATCCAAAGTCAGATTTATTTTTGCCCTCGCAAATTCTTCAATCATGTTAATCCTCCGCTAAAATTTTTTTCGGAAATTTTATCACGCCGGCAAAAGTTTTACAAGAGCAGGAATCAGGGAATCAGGGAATCGGGGAACCGGATTTTTTCTGCAGGATTTTTTAAGCCTTTCGGAAAATTATCTACCGAAAAAAAATTTTTTGAAAGAAGGTTTATAAAATTGAACAATGAAAAAGCAATTTATTCCGATTCCGCGAATATTTATCCGGCAATATCGGTAGTAATTCCGGTATACAATGCAGAAAAATATATCGGGGAATGTTTTGAAAGTATTCTCGCACAAACTTTTCAAAATTTTGAAGTCATCGCGGTTGATGATTGTTCGACCGACAATTCTTGTGCAATCGTGGAAAATTACAAGCCGAAATTTTCGGGAAAGTTGAAACTTGTCCGACTTCAAAAAAATTGCGGCGGAGCCGGCATACCGCGAAATTTCGGTCTGCGGTGTTCCCGCGGCAAATATGTTTGGTTCATTGATTCCGACGATTTAATCACAAAAAATTCAATGGAAAAACTTTACAATCTTGCCGAAAAATATCAAGCCGATGTCGTTCACTGCGAAACTTTTTTTAATTTTAAAGACGGCGAAGATTGGAGAAACGAAAAAAATTTGACCGTGTCCGATTTTCAAAAATGCGAATTTGTGAAGGAGCCGACTTTTGAAACGAATGACCTTATACAAAGAATAAATGATTTCAAAAACCAAAAGTATAGTTGGAGTGTTTGGAGTAAACTTATTCGGCGGGATTTTTTGACGGAAAACGGGATTGAATATCCCCGCGTTGCTCCGACCGAAGATTTGCTCTTTTCGCTGTTTATGATTTGTACGGCACAAAGATATTTGAGAGTGCCGGATATTGTAAATCTTTACCGTTCCCGTTCCGATTCCATTTCAAATTCGCATTACAAATCAAATCTCGACAAAAATTTTAAAGATTTGGTTTCGGAAATGGCTGACGGTTTTTTGTCTGCGGAAAAGTTTTTCAACGAGAGAAAAATTTTTATCGACAATCCTCAAGTAAAATTTCTTGCCGAAGATATTTGGGTGCAATATCATTTACGCGGAATGACTACTCTTTGGGATACTGACGTTCCGCCGGCAAGATGGCTCGAATTGATTCGCGAAGTATTCGACAATTTCAAAGACGCATCAATCCTTCACGCTTTTTTGTTCTCCACATTGAATATCTACAGAACAAAAAATATAAAATTGCAGTTTCAGGTAAACAATTTGCAACAAGAAATAAATAAATTGCGAGGTGTTTAAAAATTTTTACGGGCATTATTGAAGAAGTAGGGCGACTCAAAAATTTGAGC
>CAJOOE010000207.1 GCA_905236145.1 uncultured Selenomonadaceae bacterium | reverse complement strand
GAAAAAATTTCTCCGGACGACGAAATTTTAATTTCTCCGACTTCTGCGGAAACAGAAGATACTGCCCTCGCATGGGTTCCGGGCGACAAAATTTCTGCCGGCGAAGTGTTGAACGGAATTATGTTGCGTTCCGATAACGGCGGATCCGTCGCAATCGCTCAGGCGATCGCCGGAAATATTCCGCGTTTTGCCGTGATGATGAACGAAAAAGCGAAAGAAATCGGCTGCGAAAACTCAAATTTTGCAAATCCGAACGGTTTGCCCAATCCGGATCATTTTTCGACTGCCCGCGACATGGCAAAAATTGCAATTTATTGCATGAAAAACCCGGAATTCAGAAAAATTGTCGCGACAGACGAAAAAATTATAAATTGGAGCTTTCCCGCCGGAAAAACTCAAAAAGTTTCAAATACGAACAAATTGCTCAAAAATTACGAAGGAATTACCGGAATAAAAACCGGTTGGACGCGGGCGGCGGGCGGTTGTCTTGCCGCGTCTGCGAAACGCGGAAATTTGGAATTTGTCGCGATAATTATGCACGCGACGGACGAAAATACCAGATTCGACGACGCGAGAAAATTATTGGATTATGCCTTTGAAAATGTCACGCCGATTAAAAAAATTGACAAAAAAATCGAAAAATCCGTGTTTGTTCGCGGCGGTGAAAAAGCTGTTTTGCACGTCGGCCCGAAGGAAAATTTAAATTTTCCGCTGATCTCCGGCGAAAACGAAAAAAATTTAAAAATTTCTTGGAATTTGCCGAATTTTGTCGATTCCGGAATAAAAATTGACGACGTTATCGGCGAAGCAATTTTAAAATATGACGGAAAAAAAGTTGCGTCGGTTCCTGTTGTCGCAAAAGAAAATATTTCTCCGGGATTCGGTTTCGGAGCTTTTTTTGTGATTTTTGCCGAGCCGATAATAAATATTGCACAAAATTTTTTTTCGGTAATCGCTTAAAATTTTAAAAAAACGGGAGAAAATGCAAAAATGGAAATAAATCTCATAAATTTCAACACCGACATAGGCAAGAAAAAACCGGAAAATCTCTCTCATCCGGAAAATTTTTGCCCTTTCTGCGACGTAAAAAATTTGACGGATATAATCGAAATTGACGATGATATGATTTTTTTGAAAAATAAGTTCAACGTGATAGAAAATGCCGATATGTTCGTGTTGATTGAGGGAAAAAATTGTACGCCGGATATGCCGGATTATTCGCGTGAAAAAATGCGACGCGTGATAAAATTCGGCTTGAAACATTGGAAAAATTTGCTGGATTCCGGAAAATATGAAGAAGTTTTGTTTTTCAAAAATTACGGATTGATGAGCGGCGGGACGATTCGGCACCCGCACATGCAAATTGTCGGATTTCCGAAATTAAATTCCGAGCTGCTTTTTTCGGAAAAAGAGTTGCATGGGCTGAAAATTGCGGAAAAAGACGGCACTGAGCTGAATATTTCAAATTTTCCACGCGTCGGATTCGGCGAATTTAACGTAATTTTTGAAAAAAACGGCGATTCGGACACTGCGGCGGATTTTTTGCAAATTTCCGTCCATTATCTTACTCACCATTTCCGCAAAAATCTTTCGAGTTACAACATATTTTTTTATCATCGCGGCGAAAAAATTTTTGCAAAAGTGATGCCGCGTTTTGCGACTTCGCCGTATTTTATCGGCTACAACGTCCATTTTTTGCCGAACAATATCGAGCGAATTGCCGACGAAGTACGAAAAATTTACTTTGAATGAAAAAATTTCAAAATTTCCGGTAAAATCGGAAAAAAATTCAAAATGTGACCCGGTAGGGAGAGGAGAAAACACGCCGACCGTGACGGGAGGCGGTCGCGATAAACGCCCGGAAGGCGTTTCCGCGACATGTAAAGGCATTTTCTTTTGTAACTTTTCTTTGTTGCCGGGACAAAGAAAAGTTAGAAAAAAATTTGAAAAAAAGTGAGTCGGAGCGAAAAGCAAAAATTTTTACAAAAAATCCCGGAAATCCGGCAAAAATTTTTTCAAACTATTGACAGTCCGGGCTTTAAGTGTTAAATTTACTCGGCAACGGAGAGGTGTCCGAGTGGTTTAAGGAGCCGGTCTTGAAAACCGGTGATGTCGAAAGGCACCGTGGGTTCGAATCCCACCT
>CAJOOE010000206.1 GCA_905236145.1 uncultured Selenomonadaceae bacterium | reverse complement strand
TGCCACGAAGCCGCGAGCAATGGCAACCGCCTTGACCGCCTGGTTCAGCGCTCCGGCACCTATCGCCTGCATCTCTGCACTGCCGCTTTCGCGAATAACTCCGGCAAGTGCACCGGCGACGGAATTGGGATTAGATTTGGCTGATACCTTCAGAATTTCCATGATTCGTTCCTCCTCTCTTGTTGCATTAAAGTAGCTTTTCAAGTTCAGTTGCTGCGGCTTCTTCTGCATTTAATGTTACTTGCGGTGCTTATTCGTTAAAACATTGTTAAATCCTTCACCCCTTCAATCGTTTTGCGGTTTTTGTACACGTTTTTTTTTTGCACAAATACCGATCAAAAATCAATCTTCAATTTCATAAATTCGCTCCGTTTCGACAACTTTATTTGAAGAATCGTCGATTTTTATGATCAACGCCGAATAAATACATCGACACGGAGGATCGGGGATTTCAAATTTTGTCGGGCGGGCAGTCAAAAATTTTTCCAAAACCTGCTCCGGCTTTACGCCCAAGACAGAATTTAACGCTCCGACCATTCCCAAATCGGTAATGTAAGCCGTCCCGCCGGGAAAAATTCTTTCGTCCGCCGTCTGCACATGGGTATGTGTCCCGACGACTGCGGAAACTCTGCCGTCCAAAAAGTAAGCCATTGCAATTTTTTCGGAAGTCGTTTCGGCGTGAAAATCGACCAGAATTATATCACATTCGCGGGAAATTTCTTTTAAAACGGTTTCGACGCCGGAAAACGGGCAATCGAGCGGCTGCATGAAACTTCTTCCCTGCAAATTTATGACGCCGATATTTTTTGCCTTGTAAGGATATACGCAAAAACCCTTGCCCGGCGTATTTTCCGGATAATTTGCGGGACGGAGCAAAAAAGGTTCTCTGTCGATAAAATTAAAAATATCCTTTTGATCCCAGATGTGATTTCCGGAAGTTACAACGTCGGCTCCTCCGCTCAAGAGAGCGTTGAAAGTCGAGGAAGTGAGTCCTTTTCCGTGTGCGGCATTTTCGCCGTTTACGACGACCATATCAATATTTTTTTCTTTTTTCAATCGTCCGGTGTGTTCGGCAAAAGCAATCCTGCCGGGTCTGCCGACAACATCGCCGACCATCATTATATTCATGGTTTCTCCTATCGTGTTGAAGTTTGGAAAGCGGAAAGTAAATCTGATTCCCTTACCCGGCGTAAACCATAACCCTTTCCCGGTCGCGAACGCCGACAAGCCGTCCTTCGAGCCTGAGTTGCCGGATATTTGTGAGCATTTGCTCCAAATAATCTTCCCGGTCAATTATAAAATCTTCGTCCGGAACCATGTCGCCGGTATCGTCTATCAAATTTTCACCGAAATAATTCGAGGCAAGTTCCGTCAAGAGTGAAAGTTCGCGGCAGGTTACGGTTGCCATATCGCGGCGGACATTCAGAAAATACGTTCCGTAAATTCCTTCGACGTTGAGTTCAATCGTTGCCCCACCAAAACCTTCCAAATGATGAAAAGTTTCGACGGAATCCGCAACATAAGCCAGAAAACCTTCAAAGTCGTTTTGAGAAAATTTTCCGTTCAATGCGAAGGAGAGTTCCAGCATTTCGGTATCCGGGTCATAAGTCACCGATTGCAAAGTCGGGTAAACCACGAGGATAGATGCCAAAAGCCGTGTCGCGTCCGGATTGGGATTTTTCTTTTTCTTTAAGAAATCGAACATTTCTTTGCCTCCTTCGCCTTCGGTTTAAAAAAGTCGGGGTTATATGGACTTTCCCCCGACTTCTTACCTCCGATGTTTATTTTGCAGTAAAAATTTCTTTACCTTGCATAATCCACAACCCGGGTTTCGCGAATCAAGGTTGTGCGAATTTGTCCCGGATATTCGAGTTCTTTTTCTATACGCTTTACAATGTCATGAGCCAAAGTCACCGCTTCGAGATCGTCAACTTTATCCGGCTTGACCATTACGCGAATTTCGCGACCGGCTTGAATTGCAAAACATCTTTCGACACCTTCAAACGATTCCGCAATTTCCTCAAGCATCTTCAAGCGTTTCAAGTACATTTCCAAACTTTCGCGACGTGCTCCCGGTCTTGCCGCAGAAACGGCATCCGCCGCCGCAACCAGCACAGCCTCAACGCTTGTTGCCTCCACGTCGCCGTGATGAGCGGCTATTGCGTTTATCACAGATTTATTTTCGCGATAACGCTTTGCCAAATCCGCACCGATCGTGACGTGAGGTCCCTCGACTTCGTGATCCACCGCCTTGCCTATGTCGTGGAGAAGTCCGGCACGTTTTGCAAGTTGAACGTCAACGCCCAATTCGCTCGCCATAATTCCGGCAAGGTTTGCGACTTCGATCGAATGATCCAAAACATTTTGCCCGTAACTCGTGCGATATTTGAGCCTTCCCAAAAGTTTTACAAGTTCCGGGTGGATACCGTGAACGCCTACTTGGAAAGTCGCCTGTTCGCCGGCCTCCTTCATGCGATTGTCAACGTCCCTTTGTGCCTTTTCGACCATTTCCTCGATTCTTGCCGGGTGAATACGTCCGTCGGCGATGAGTTTTTCCAGTGCGACGCGGGCAACTTCCCTGCGTACGGGATCAAACCCGGAGAGAATGACCGCTTCCGGCGTGTCGTCGATAATCAAGTCGATACCGGTCAAAGTTTCCAAAGTGCGAATGTTTCTGCCTTCGCGTCCGATAATTCTTCCCTTCATATCGTCGCTGGGCAAAGGTACGACGGAAACCGTTGTTTCCGCGACGTGATCCGCAGCACATCTTTGTATTGCAACACTCAAAATATCTTGTGCACGTTTTTCCGACTCATCTTTTATCTGAGCTTCGTACTCTTTTATCTTGAGTGCTTTGTCGTGTTTGAGGTTTTCTTCAACCTCAGTCATAAGAATGTTACGCGCTTCTTCTCTGCTCAATGCCGCAATTCGTTCAAGTTCCGCATTTTCGCGTTCCTGCATTTCATCGAGTTCGGCTTGCGATTCGTTTAACCGAATTTCTTTTTTGTTGAGGATTGCCTCTTTTTTTTCGAGGGAATCCATTTTTTTGTCAAGATTTTCCTCCTTCTGAACAACCCGACGTTCTTGGCGGGTCAATTCGTTTCGGCGTTCTTTTGTATCTCTGTCCAAATCCTCGCGAAGTCTGTGAATTTCTTCCTTTGCTTCGAGGAGCACTTCTTTTTTTTCCGCATTTCCCTTTTCATGCGCTTCGGCAATTATCCGCCTTGCCTCTTCTTCAGCAGAACCTATTTGAGTCTCCGCCGTGCGTTTGCGTGCCGTATAACCCGCAAAACCGCCGACGATTATTGCGACGATGCTTACTGCGATTGTAGTAGCGATAACATTCACCCCCTTACAATCCGAAAAATATTTTACTGCACAATTTTACAGATTGTAATTGAATATGTCAAATGATTTTTCCCGGTAAATTTTCCGGCGGCGAAGGCGAAAAAGCAAGTTTGCTTGATATTATCAAAAATACGGAACGTCAACCGGAAAAAAATTATTCGTTGAGGATACGGCGGAAGGTGAAAATTCGGCAAGAAAAAATTTTCTTAAATGTTGAGGAAAATATTTCAAACGGCAAAAATTTCATTGAAATTTGACAACGGCTCGCCGAAATAAAAAAATTCGATCGCCGGCACAGAAGTCGCGACTGCCGAAACATTCCGTGCTACAATGAAACCCCGTTGCTGCATATGCCCTGGCGAGATTGTCAGTACGGTATTAACGCTCGGATAATCGAAACCTCTGTACCCGCGACCGAAAATATTTTTTTGCCAATAATAATGGCGGAAAGTGAGGGATTCGAACCCTCGGTACGCTATCAACGCACACACGATTTCCAGTCGTGCTCCTTCAACCTCTCGGACAACTTTCCGCAAGACTTGACAAGTTTATCACTCCGCAAAAACGCTGTCAAGCAAATTTTTTTGTATCGGACAATGTCGGGTGTCGGATTACAATACATACGTTACCGACACGCCTTAATTATAACTTTTACTTCGCCTTTTTGTTAAATTGTATGTACCTGAATCGAACTGGTGCCGCCTTCGCCGTACTTCATTCCGGAAGTCAAAATCGCAACGTCGCCCTCTTTGACGTAACCGGCTTTTGCCGCTCCCTCCGTTGCAAAACGGATCATTTCTTCCGGATCCATCCAGGGAACGCCCGGAATTGTTTCAACGCCCCAACGCAAATTCAAATGCCGGGCAACCATATAATTCGGAGCGAATGCCAAGATTGTCGCTTTCGGACGATATTTTGAAACGACTCTGGTGGTATAGCCGGATCTTGTCGGCGTGATTATCGCCGCCGCACTGAGTTCGTAGGCAAGCTGGACTGTCGCATGGGCAATCGCGTCTGTCTGTGAAAATTTCTTGTGAACGCCTTTTTCCGTGAAAATTTCTTTGTACTCCAAAGATTCTTCGGTGCGAAGTGCAATCCTGTTCATTGTGGAAACCGCCTCAACCGGATATTTTCCGCCGGCAGTTTCGCCGCTGAGCATAATTGCGTCCGCTCCGTCCAAAATTGCATTTCCCACGTCCGAAACTTCCGCTCTTGTCGGTCGCGGATTGGTTGTCATGGTTTCGAGCATTTGAGTTGCGACGATAACCGGTTTTCCGACGGCATTACATTTTTTGATAATTTCTTTCTGAATTATCGGAACGTCCTCCGCCGGAATTTCAACGCCCAAATCACCGCGAGCAATCATAATTCCGTCGGAAACGGCTATAATGTCGTTTATGTTGCGAACGCCGGCAAGATTTTCGATTTTCGGAATAATTTCCATGTGTCCGCCGTGAGTCGCTATCAAATGCCGAATTTCTTCAACGTCCGACGCTCTCTGAATAAAACTTGCCGCGACAAAATCCATATCGTTTTCAATTCCGAAAACAATGTCTTTTTCGTCCTGTTCGGAAATTGCCGGGAGTCCGAGTGCTATACCGGGAGCGGCAACGCGTTTTCTTGTACTCATTTTCCCGGAATTTAAAATCGTCGTGTGAATATCCGTCCCCTCAATGGAATCGACATTCAATTCAACAAGCCCGTCACTCAAGAGAAGTTTGTCGCCCGGCTTGACTTCGGTATAAAGAAGTTTATGGCTGACGGAAACGCGAGTTTCATCGCCGGGAGTTTCGTCGCAGGTCAAAATAAATTTTTTTCCCGCCTCAAGTTGAACTTCACCCGCCGCGAATTCACCCAATCGCATTTCCGGTCCTTTCGTGTCCAAAATCATTGAAACGACTTTGCCGGTTTTCTTCGCCGCCTCTCTTACCGCATGAATACGCTTTTTGTGTTCTTCGTGTGAGCCGTGAGAGAAATTGAACCTTGCACAGTTCATTCCGTTCTCAATCAATTTTTCGATGACTCCCGGCACGTCGGTCGAAGGTCCCTGCGTACAAATGATTTTTGTTTTTTTCAACATAATTCTTTCCTCCCGCTCAAGATTTTACTCTGTCATATTCTGCCGGAGCGGATTTATTCCTGCATAAAGAGCGGCAGGAAAAATTAAACATTGAAGGAATATTTTTCAAAATAATTTTTGGGAGGGGAATTTTATGAAATCAATTTGCGTAATTCCGGCAAGGTATGCGTCAACACGTTTGCCGGGTAAACCGCTCAAAGACATTTGCGGGAAACCGATGATAATTCGGGTTTTTGAAAGGGCAAGCCTTGCAAAATCCGTTTCGGAAGTGATAGTCGCGACAGACGACGAGAGAATTTTTAAAGCCGTCGAAGAAAATTCCGGGCGGGCGATGATGACCCGGACGGATCACAAAACCGGGACGGACAGATTGGCGGAAGTTGCGGAAAATTTTCCGGAAGTCGATGTTGTCGTCAATGTTCAGGGGGACGAACCTTTAATCGAACCGGCTTTGATTGACGAACTTGTTTCTCAATTTGCGGAAGATTCAAATTTGCAAATGGCAACGGTTGCGACGGAACTTAAAGACGAAGATGAAATGAAAAATCCCAACAACGTCAAAGTCATAACAGACAAAAACAACGACGCTCTTTACTTTTCCCGGTCGCTCATTCCTTACCCGCGAAATGTCGGAAAATCTCCCGTTTACAAGCATATAGGGATTTACGCTTACCGCAGAAAATTTTTGCTTGATTATTCAAAAATGCAATCGACTCCGCTCGAACAATCCGAATCTTTGGAACAGCTCCGGGCTTTGGAGAACGGATACAAAATCCGCGTCATAAAAAGCGACTGTAAATTTGTGGGAGTTGACACGGAGGAAGATTTGAAAGCGGTCAATGAAATTTACGAAAAAATTTTGTCCGGCGGCAAAAAATGAAACGCTCAAATGCTTTTTTGTCAAAGGGCAGGGAATTATTAACCTGCGTCGAAGTACAACGGGCATGAGACAGGTTTTAAACGCCTTCGGGCAAAGTTACAAAATTTTCCTTGCGGTTGCGGCAATTTTGGCGGTGCAACTCTTCGGCACAGGCAAACTGCATTTGTGCGGTGCGATTTTGGTCGGTGCAATTTTGACGCTGTTTTGGTTTTTATCGACGGCGGCAAGGTTGGAAACGATAATCGGCACGGACAAAGAAAAAGCCAAAAGAATTATGCTTGTCGGATTGCTCTTCCGACTCGGAATGGTTTTCGCGGTTCTGGGAGTTGCCGTTCATATTTCGGCGGATTTGTTTATCGCGTCGGCAAGTTGTTTCGGCACTTTCTATTTAACCGCTCTTGCTGTCTTGGTCAAACATGGGAGGAGGTGATTTTATGCATGAAATAGGCGTTCGCGAGACTGTTCAATTTTTGGGGCTTACTTTCAATATCGAAACTCTCAAAATGACGTGGCTTGTCATGGGTATTGTAATTTTGATTTCGATTCTTGCCACGCGAAATTTGAAAGCGGTACCTTCCGGTTGGCAAAATTTTGTCGAAATAATCGTGACTTGGCTGCACGGGCAAATTGACGGAATGATGGGAAAACGCGGCAGAATGTTGGCTCCTTTCATCGTCGGACTGTTTATGTTCCTGTTGACGAGTAATTTGATCGGATTGATTCCGACTTTTGCCTCGCCGACAAACGATTTGAACACGACGCTCGGTCTTGCGTTGTTGGTGGTGGTGACCGTTCACCTGCTCGGCTTGTACTTCAAACGCGGTCATTATATCGCTCATTTCTTCCAACCTTTCGCACCCTTCGTGGTAATAAATATGATTGAAGAAATTGCAAAACCGATAACGCTGGCTTTCCGTCTGTTCGGTAACATTCTTGCGGGCGAAATTTTAATCATCGTTTTGCTCCGTCTGACGGAAAATCCTTTCTGGATGACGATCCCGAGCGTGGCGTGGCTGGGATTCAGTACTTTTATCAGTTGCGTACACGCGGTAATTTTCACAATGCTCAGCATGGCTTACTTGGGTAATGCTCTCAAAGAAAGTCACTGACGGGCGAAGTTATGATTTATTTATCCGGTGTTTTTTAAATTTTAAGGAGGATTTTAAACTTATGGAACAGGCAATTATGGTAGCGGCGGCTCTTATCGGAGCAGGTATCACTATGGGACTCGCGGCAATCGGTGCGGGCATCGGCGACGGTCTTGTAACCAGCAAATTTATTGACGGCATTACCCGCCAGCCGGAGGCTCAGGGAACTCTCTTCACAAATACGCTTATCTCCGTCGGCTTGATCGAAGCTATGGCTATTATCGCCGCCGTTGTTGCGTTGATTATGCTCTATGCAAACCCGCTTATCGGATAATCGGGCGGAAAGCGGGAAGGCGGAAAGTAAAAACCGATTCTCTTTCCACCTTTCCACCTTACAAACTTTCCACCTAAAAAAGGGGGTATAAAATTTGATAGAGTTAAACGCAACGCTTGTGGCACAGATAATCAACTTTTTGATTCTCGCCGTAATTCTCCGTGCGTTGGCTTACAAACCGGTTGCAAGACTCCTTCAACAACGCAGCGATAAAATTCGCGACGCACTGGAAGGAGCGGAGGCCGACAAAAAAGCCGCCGAGCAGACTTTGGCTCAATACAAAGCCCAACTTGCAGACGCACAGAAAAAAGCTGCGGCAATCATCGAAAAGGCAAATTTAACGGCACGGCAAGAGCATGATGCCGCCGTTGCCGAAACGAAAAAAGAGATCGAAAAAATGAAACAGACCGCAAAAGCCGAAATTCAAAACGAACGCGATCGGGCTTTCGATCAAATGAAATCGCAGATCGTTTCGTTGAGTTTGGCGGCGGCGGGTAAAATCGTTTCAAAAAATCTCGACTCGAAAGAAAACGACAAACTCGTCAGCGAATTTATCGGAAGTCTTAACAAAGATATGTTTGCGGATGCCCGGTAAAGGAGTGTTTTC